>DATLGV010000756.1:0-4155 GCA_035540275.1 Acidovorax sp.
CTCAAGCAGTCCAACAGCATGTCGCAGCTCGCGCTGTCGCTGCTGCAGTAACGGGCGCGCCCTTGTGCCCCGGCCGGCGCCCTGGCGCCGGCCCCGTGCAAGCCAACCGCGCGCGGTTGGCTTTTTTTTCACCTTTCGCCGTAGCAGGAGCCGGCCATGGCCTTGGAACGCATCACACCGGCCGCCCCCACCTCCCCGGTGGCGCGCCTGATGTCGCAACGCCAGGGTGGGAGCCCCGGGGCCCTGGCCGCAGCGCCGCAGCGCCAGGCCCTGGGCCTCACACCCGCAGCGCCCGTGCTGCCGCCCGAGGCCAGCGCCCCGCTGCTGCGCCTGCGCGTGGTGTCCGCGTTCGAGGGCGGGTTGCTGGCGCGCGGCGCAGATGGCCAGCCCTATGCGCTGCCGGCCTCCGCGCTCGGCGGCCGCGACTGGGTCCCTGGGCAATTGCTGCTGGTGCAGGTGGTCAGCGCCGCGCCGCAGCTGGAGCTGGCCGTACTCGGCCCCGCCGAGGAGGGGCTGCCGCCGCGCGCAGCGCTGCCCGGCACCAGCGGCCCCGCACTTCCTCCCGCGCAGCAGACGGACCAGGCGGGCCTGCGCCGCCTCATGGGGCCGCCGCCGCCGCCCGCAGCCCAGGCGGCGCAGTGGCGTTCCATGGCGCTACTGCGGCTGCAGCAGCTCGCTCCCCCCCCGGCCCTGGCCCCATGGGTGCCCGCAGCGGCATCCGCCGCGTCCTCGGAGGCGCTGTCGCAGGGCGCTCCACCACTACTGCTTTTTCAGACCGTGATCTGGCCCGGCGTGGGCCTGGCGCTCTGGCACGCGCCGGCCCGCGCGCGCACGGGGCGCAGCGCATCGCCGCGCACCCGCGCGGCGGACTGCCGCCTGCACCTGCGGCTGGCGCTGCCCGACCTTGGCGAGGTGCACATCGACCTGCACCTGCTGGGCAGAGCTGTGGGGCTGCGCATGGCCATCGCGCGCGAAGCGGATGCGCCCCTGCTGCGCAGCCGCACCTCGCTGATGGCTGCATCACTGGCCCGCGCCGGCCTGCGGCTTGCGCACTGGCACGTGGCGCAAGCACCGCCCGCCACCGCGTCGCCGCAGGGCGGGCTCCCGGCCACGCCGGCCGGTACGGCGCAGGTGCTGGGGCAGTTCGACCACGCCCTGCCGCCCGCGCTGTTCCGCGCCGCTGCGGAGGTGCTCAGCGCGCTCAGCCCACCGTTCCGATGATGCTGATCTCGCGGTTCTCGGGGATCTCGTTGTACGACAGCACGCTCATGCCCGGGGCAAACAGGCGCGCATAGCGCGCGAGCAGCGGGCGTATCTGCGGCATGACCAGCAGCAGGGGCGGTGCGGCCTGCTGCTTCATCTGGTCGCGCGCCAGCGGCATGTGGGCCTGCAGCTGCGACAGCAGGTTGGGGTCGATGGGGTAGTTGTCGAGCGCCACTTTGGCGCCGCCCTGGCGCGCCTGGTTGAGCGCGCCCAGCAGCATGTTCTCCAGCTCCCCCGTGAGGTTGAACACCTTGAGCTCGGAGCGCGGGCCGCACAGGGTCTCCACGATCTGGCGGCGCAGTGTGCAGCGCACCTCTGCGGCCATGAGCACCGGGTCCTTGGTGCTCTCCACGGTTTCGAGCAGGGTGGTCGCGATGGGCACGATGTCCTTGAGCGACACATGCTCGGACAACAGCACGCGCAGCACCTTGAGCAGTTGCACTGGCGTCATGGCCTTGGACAGCGCCTCGGCCAGTTTGGGCGCCAGGGCGGCCAGGCGCTCCATGAGCTCGACCACATCCTCGTGGCCCAGCAGCTCGGCCAGGTGCTCGCGAATGACCTTGCCCAGGTGCGTGGCAATGACGCTGGGCACGTCGACCACCTGGTAGCCCAGGCCCAGGGCATGGGCCTTGTCGCCCGGCGCAATCCACACCACGGGCATGCCGTAGGCCGGGTCCACACCCGGCTCGCCATCCACCTCCCCGTAGAGCTGCGGCGAGGCAATGGCCATGAGCTTGTCGACCGGCACCTCGGCCCGCGCCACGGCAACGCCGCGCAGCTGGATCACGTACTGCGTGGGCTTGAGCCCCAGGTCGTCGCGTACCGACACGGCAGGCAGCAGCAGGCCCAGGCTCTCGCTCTGCGTCTGGCGCACGCCCTTGACGCGCTTGAGCAGCGGCGCCCCCTGCGCCTGGTCGATAAGGTGCACCAGCCGGTAGCCCAGCGCCACGCCCAGCGGCTCCACCAGCGGCAGGCTGCGCCAGTCGATGTCGGCAGGCGGCTCGGCCGTGGCCAGGGCCGCGCTCAGCACCTGCGCATCGCCGGCCGGCGTGGGCCGCGGCGCACGCCGCGACAGGCGCCACGCCACGAAGGCCAGCACCGCGGCAAAGCCCAGGAAGCTGAGCCACGGCATACCGGGAATCAGCCCCAGCGCGGTCATCAGCGCGGCCGCGCTGTACAGGGCCTGCGGCGAGGCCAGCAGCTGGCTGCCGACCTGGCTTTCGAAGTCGCCCGAGTCGCTCACGCGCGTGACGATGATGGCCGCCGCGGCCGACAGCAGCAGCGCGGGGATCTGTGCAACCAAGCCGTCGCCGATGGTCAGCAGCGCGTACTGACGAAACGCATCGCCAAACGACAGGTCGTGCATGAGCGCGCCAATGGCCACGCCGCCAATCATGTTGATCAGCAGGATCAGGATGCCCGCGATGGCATCGCCGCGCACGAACTTCGAGGCGCCATCCATGGCGCCGTAGAAATCAGCCTCCATGCCCACCTCGCGCCTGCGCGCCTGGGCCTTCTCCTGGTTGATCAGGCCCGCGTTCAGGTCGGCATCGATGGCCATCTGCTTGCCCGGCAGCGCGTCGAGCGTGAAGCGCGCCGACACCTCGGAGATGCGCTCTGCCCCCTTGGTGACCACCACGAAGTTGATGATCATCAAGATGATGAACACCACGAGGCCGACCACGAAGTTGCCGCCGATCACCACGTTGCCGAAGGCCTCGATGACCTGGCCGGCGGCGTGCGTGCCTTCATGGCCGTTGAGCAGCACCACGCGCGTGGACGCCACGTTGAGCGCCAGGCGCATCAGCGTGGTGCCCAGGATGATGGTCGGGAAGGTGGAGAACTCCAGCGGCCGGCTGACCGAGACGCTGATCAGGATCACCACCATGGCCAGCACGATGTTGAACGTGAACAGCACGTCCAGCACGGCCGGCGGCAGCGGCAGGATGATCATGGCCAGCAAGGCCAGCAGTATCAGCGGGGATGCAAAGCTGTAGCGGCTCAGCAGGTCGCGCAGCGCGGGCGGCAGGAATTTCATGGGGTCACGGCGGATGTCATGTGGCTGGGCACGGCCAGGTCCGTGGGCAGCCGGGGTTCATGGGAGCGCTCACCGGTCTGGAAGGCCTTGAGCTGCAGCACGTAGTTCAGGACCACGGCCACGGCCGTGTAGAGCGGAATGGGAATCTGCTGGTGCACCTGGCTGGTGTTGTAGATGGCGCGCGCCAGCGGCGGCATGCTCACCACCTCGACACGGTGCTCGCGCGCCACCTCGCGGATGAAGAGCGCCATCTCGTCCACTCCCTTGGCCAGCACGAAGGGGGCTTGAGCGCGGCGCTCGTCATATTTGAGCGCCACGGCGAAGTGTTCGGGGTTGACGATGACCACATCGGCCTGCGGCACGGCGCTGCGCACATTGCGCCGCGACATCTGGCGCTGCAGCTGGCGGATACGGCTCTTGACCTCGGGCCTGCCCTCGTTGCCCTTGAGCTCCTCCTTCACGTCCTGCTTGGTCATGCGCTGGCCGCGCAGGAAGAAGAACACCTGCACGGGCAGGTCGATGAGTCCGAACAGCACGAAGACCAGCGCCATGGTCAGCACACCCGACAGCGCCATGCCCCAGCCCGTGGCGAGCGCTGCCTCCAGCGGCAGGCCCTGCAGCCGCAGGTACTGGGATGCCACACGGGCGCACAGGTACCACAGCACGGCCGCCAGCAGCGCGGCCTTCAGGATGGCGGCGGCCACGCCTGCGAGATGCTTGGCGCCGAACAGGCGCCCCAGGTTGCTGATGGGACTGAGCCGGTCCAGCTTGGGCGCGAGGCTTTGCGGCGCCAGCACCCAGCCCCCCGGCACCAGAGACGTCAGCAGCAGCAGCACGGGCATGCACAGCAGGGG
>DATLGV010000757.1:0-1744 GCA_035540275.1 Acidovorax sp.
GCCTGATGGAGCTGCCCACCGCGCTGCTGGGCGTGGCGTTGGGCGTGGTGCTGATGCCGCAGCTGGCCAGCGCCCGCGCCCAGCACGACGACGAACGCTATTCGGCCATGCTCGACTGGGGGCTGCGGCTGGTGGTGGTGCTGTCGGTGCCCTGCATGGTGGCGCTGCTGGTGTTTGCCAAGCCTTTGGTGGCCGTGCTGTACCACTACGGTGCCTTTGCCGACCGGGATGTGCAGCAGACCACGCTGGCCCTTGCGGGCTACGGGGTGGGCATTGTGGGCATCGTGGCCATCAAGGTGCTGGCGCCGGGCTACTTTGCCAAGCACGACATGCGCACCCCCATGCTGATTGCGGTGGCGGTGCTGGTGTTCACGCAGATGATGAACCTGGTGCTGGTGCCCTATTTGCAGCACGCGGCGCTGACGCTGTCCATCGGCGTGGGGGCGGTCATCAACGCCACCTGGCTGCTGGTGGGCCTGCTGCGGCGTGGCAGCTACCGGCCCTTGCCCGGCTGGTGGCGGTTTGCCCTGCAGGTGGTGGCGGCCAGTGCCTTGCTGGCCGTGCTGCTGGCGTGGGGTGCCCAGCATTTTGACTGGGTGGAGATGAAGGCGCAGCGCCTGCAGCGCATCGGCCTGCTGGCCGCCATGATGGTGGCCGCAGCGGTGCTGTACTTTGGCGCCTTGTGGGCGGCTGGCCTGAAGCTGCGCCAGCTGCTGCGCCGCTGACCGGCAGCGGCCCGCCTGGCCCCCGAAATACCCTGTAAAGCCCGCGCTTCTGTGGCTTGACGCCATGGCAGCGGCCCCGTACAAAGCTGCCATGTCCCTGAGCCTTTCCGTGCCCACTTCGCTGGAGTACTTTGCATCGCTGGTGCAAAGCGATGACCATTTTCCCTTGCTCGAAGCGGCCGCCAGCCTCGCACAGGATGAATACCCCGAGTTCGACGTGCAGCAATTGCTGGGCGATGTGGACCAGTTGCAGGCCCGCATCAAGCGCCGCCTGCCTGCCGATGCGCCCGCGCTGCAGCGGCTGCGCACGCTCAACCAGTTCTTTTTTGCCGACCTGGGTTTTGGCGGCAACATCAACAACTACTACGACCCCGAGAACAGCTACCTGAACGCCGTGCTGCGCACGCGCCGGGGCATTCCCATCAGCCTGGCCGTGTTGTGGATGGAGCTGGCGCAGGGGCTGGGCCTGCATGCGCGGGGCATTGCGTTCCCGGGGCACTTCATGGTCAAGGTGCTGCTGCCCAAGGGCCAGGTGGTGCTGGACCCGATCTCGGGCCAGTCACTCAGCCGCGAGGAGCTGGCCGAGCGGCTGGAGCCCTACAAGCGCCGCAACGGTCTGGTGGACGATTACGACGTACCGCTGGGCCTGTACCTGCAGGCCGCCACGCCGCGCGACATCATTGCGCGCATGCTGCGCAACCTCAAGGAGGTGCACCGCACCCAGCAGGACTGGCAGCGCCTGATTGCCGTGCTGGACCGGCTGATCGTGCTGTTACCCCAGGCCTGGGGCGAGCGGCGCGACCGGGGGCTGGCGCACGCCGAGCGCGGCAACACGGCCGAGGCCGTGGCCGATCTGGAGGCCTATCTGGCCCACAGCGAAGACGGGCTCGACATCGACCTCATCGCCGACCGGCTGAGCGCGCTGCGCAACGCCAACGGGTGATTCCCGGCGGCTGACTTCAAAAACAGTGTCAGAACGGTGTGCTGTCTGCGGGCAGCGCCGCCTGCAACTGCGCTAC
>DATLGV010000758.1:0-2021 GCA_035540275.1 Acidovorax sp.
ATGGCGCGCCTTTGCGCTGACCTTGCCGCTGCTGGTGTTCCTGCTGCTCACGCTGCTGGTGCCCATCGCCGCGCTGCTGCAGCGCGCGGTGGAAAACCCCGAAGTCGCCAACGCCCTGCCCGCCACCATGCGCGCGCTGGACGGCTGGGACCGCAAGGACGCCCCCGGCGCGCCCGCTTACGCCGCGCTGATGCAGGACCTGGCCCGCCTGCCCGACAGCTCCGACGCCGGCGCACTGGCACGGCGGCTCAACACCGAAGTGCCCGGCGCGCGCTCGCTCATCATGGGCGCGTACCGCGCACTGCCCATGGAGGGCACGCCGGATTCGATCCGCGCACAGCTGCTGGAGAAGGACGCGCGCTGGGCCGAGGCCCCGCTGTGGCAGGCCATTGCCAAGAACGGCGCCCGCTGGACGCCCGACTACCTGCTCGCCTCAGTGGACCTGCAGCGCGATGCGCTGGGGCACATCGAGCGCATGCCGGAGGAGCAGCGCGCCTTTGGCGGCATCCTGCTGCGCACCTTCCACATCAGCCTGGTGGTCACGCTGGTGTGCCTGCTGCTGGGCTACCCGCTGGCCTGGTGGCTGGCCACCCTGCCAGCCCGCCCGGCCAATGTGCTGATGATTCTGGTGCTGGTGCCGTTCTGGACCTCCATCCTCGTGCGCGTGGCCGCATGGATCGTGCTGCTGCAGTCCGAAGGGCTGGTCAACCGGGGCCTGATGGGCCTGGGCCTGATCGAGCAACCGCTGGCGCTGCTGTTCAACCGCACGGGCGTGGTGATTGCCATGGTGCACATCCTGCTGCCCTTCATGATCCTGCCGCTGTACAGCGTGATGAAAAGCGTGCCGCCCACCTACCTGCGCGCGGCGGTGTCACTGGGCAGCTCGCCGGTGGCGGCGTTCTTCCGGGTGTATGTGCCGCAGACCTACCCCGGCATTGGCGCGGGTGCGCTGCTGGTCTTCATCCTGGCCATTGGCTACTACGTCACCCCAGCGCTTCTGGGCGGGGCGGACGACCAGATGCTGAGCTACTACATCGCCCGCTACACCAATGTGGAAGTGAACTGGGGCATGGCCTGCGCTTTGGGCGCCCTGCTGCTGGCCGCCACGCTGGTGCTGTATGGCGTGTACCGGCGCTTCGGCAAGGCCGAGCTGAGCCTGGGCTGACCCCAGGTTGACCCATCTTCTGACGCAGAAAGCCGCCGACCATGTTTCGCCTTCCCTCCTTCCCCCTGTATGCCACGCTGGCCGACAAGCTCGGCTGGTGGGCCGTGCGCGCGCTGTGCGTGGCCGTGCTCGCCTTCTTGCTGGCGCCCATTCTGGTGATGGTGCCGCTGTCGTTCTCCGAAAGCTCGTTCCTCGCCTACCCCATCCACGGCTGGTCGCTCAAGTGGTACCAGCACCTGTTCGAATCGCCCGAGTGGGCGCGGGCCACGCGCAACAGCTTCATCGTGGCGCCTGCAGCCACGCTGATTGCCACGGTGCTGGGCACCCTGGCGGCGGTAGGGCTCTCGCGGGCGGACTTCCGCTTCAAGGGTCTGCTCATGGGCATCCTGATCGCGCCCATGGTGGTGCCCATCATCGTGGTGGGCGTGGCTACCTACCTGTACTTTGCGCCGCTCGGGCTGGCCGACAGCTACCTGGGCCTCATCGTCGTGCACGCCGCGCTGGGCGCCCCGTTTGTGCTGACCACCGTGTTGGCCACGCTGGCAGGCTTCAACCACAACCTGGTGCGCGCTTCGCTGAGCCTGGGCGAGACGCCCTTGAACACCTTCTTCCGCATCACGCTGCCGGTGATTGCGCCGGGCGTGATCTCGGGCGCGCTGTTTGCGTTTGCGACCTCGTTCGACGAGGTCGTGGTCACGCTGTTCCTGGCCGGGGCCGACCAGTCCACCCTGCCGCGCCAGATGTTCAACGGCATCCGCGAAAACATCTCGCCCACCATCGCCGCCGTGGCCACGCTGCTGATCCTGTTCACCACCAGCCTGCTGCTGGCGCTGGAGTGGCTGCGCGGCCGCAGGGC
>DATLGV010000759.1:0-9274 GCA_035540275.1 Acidovorax sp.
GCACAGCGCTGGCCGCCGCCACGCTGGCACTGGCCTCCAGCGCCTTGTGGGCCGTTGGCACCGCCCAGGCGGCCTTCCCCGACAAGCCCATTACGCTGGTCGTCCCCACGGCCGCCGGCGGTGGCAACGACGGCATGGCCCGCGTGGTGGCGCTCAAGCTCTCCACCCTTCTGGGCCAGCAGGTCATCGTGGAAAACAAGGCGGGAGCGAATGGCGCCATTGCGGCGGAATACGTGGCGCGCGCTGCGCCCGACGGGCACACCATCCTCTTTGGCTACATCGGCACCCACGGCATGAGCCCCGCGCTGCAAAAGCTGCGCTACGACCCCATCACGCAGTTCGAGCCCATCGGCATGGTGAGCTACTCGCCCACGCTGATGGTGGTGAACCCCAAGGTGCCCGCCAAGACGGTGAGCGAGCTGGTGGCGCTGACCAAGGCCAAGCCCCACGACTTCAACTACGCATCGGCGGGCAACGGCACGGCCCCACACTTTTCGGCCGAGATCTTCAAGCTGGAAAGCGGCGCCCAGATGGCCCATGTGCCCTACCGGGGCGCAGCGCCTGCGATGAACGACACCATGGCCGGGCAGACGCAGGTGATGTTTCCCAGCCTGTTCTCGGCCTACCCGCACGTGAAGGGCGGCAAGCTGCGCGCCCTGGCGCTGGCCGGGCCCAAGCGCTCGTCGCTGCTGCCCGATGTGCCCACGCTGGAGGAGGCCGGCATCAAGGGGGTGGAGATCACCCAGTGGTATGCCCTGTTCGCACCCGGCAAGACACCCCGCCCGGTGATCGACCTGCTCAACAAGACCCTGAACACCGCGCTGGCCGACAAGGACGTGGTGCGCCGCATCGAGGAGCAAGGCGCCGTGGTGGACACCAGCACGCCCGAGCAACTGGCCCTGACGGTGAAGCAGGAACTCGCCAAGTGGAAGGGTGTGGTGGTCAAGGCCCAGCTCACACCCGATTGAGCCCCTGCGCGGCACGCCCACATTTCAACAAGAGGAGACACCCATGAAAACAACCATTGCCGCGGCCTGCGCTGCATTGGCGAGCCACTGCGCGATGGCACAAGGCACCGACATGACGCTGTACGGCGTGGTGGACCTGGGCCTGCGCAACGGCAGCGGCCTGTCCGCGTCCAACGCGCCTGCGGCCGGGTCCAGCCACAGCCTGGGCAGCGGCATCCACACCACCAGCCGCTGGGGCCTGCGGGGCAGTGAAGACCTGGGCGGGGGCGCCAAGGCGCTGTTCAACCTGGAGAGCGGCCTCAATGCCGACACGGGTGCACCGGCCAACACCACCAAATACTTCGACCGCGCATCCTGGGTGGGCCTGCAGGGCGGCTGGGGCACGCTGGCCCTGGGCCGGCAGACCACGACGCTGGCCGACGCCATCTCGCCCGTGGACCCGCTGGCCATGCGCTTTGCCAGCTTCAACCCCAACATCGGCGTGACCGCGCTGAGCCAGCATGGCCTGGGCATCGAATACGGCAGCGCGGGCGCCAACTCGGGCTCGTACCGGCTGGACAACGCCATCAAGTACACGGGCCGTTTCGGCGGCTTCACGGCACGCGCCATGTGGAGCATGGGCGAAGTCGCATCGCGGGCCTCGGCCCTGTCGTCACGCGGCGTGGGCCTGGCCTGGGCAAGCGATGGCCTGGTGGTGTCGGGCGCCTACCAGAGCTTCAAAGACGTGAACCAGCGCACGCTGGACGGCAGCACCCTGGGCGCCGCGTACCAGTGGGGCAGCGTGCGCCTGGCCGCCAATGCTGGCCGCAACAAGGCTGAGACAGCCGCAGGCCGCTTCACCGTGCAGCGCGTGTTGTCTGCCGGTGGCACCTGGGCGGCCACGCCTTGGGTGGACCTGACGGCGGCCTACTACAGGGTGGACCGCTCGCGCACCGGCACCGCCGACGACGGCTACGGCCGCCTGGTGGCGTTTGCCGAGTACAAGCTCTCACGCCGCACCAAGGTGTATGCCGAGCTGGACAACACCCGCTGGCGCAACGGCTTCCAGGGCGCGGCGAACAAGGTGACCGCCACGGGTGTCTCTGCAGGCGTGGTCCACACGTTCTGAGCCGGGGGCGGCAAGGCAGCCGGCGCACGGCGGCATCCGCCGTTGCGCCCGGAGCCCCCCGCCGATCAACCGCGGGGCGAGCTGTCTATCGCACCACCATCGAGGTAAAGGGCCATACATAAGCCTGCAGGCTCACCAGCAGCCCCACCAGACAGGCCAGCGCGATGGAATGGAAGAAGACAAAGCGCAGGATGTCCCCTTCGTGGTTGAACCAGCGGGTGGCGGTGGAAGCCACGACGATCGACTGCGCATCGATCATCTTGCCCATCACGCCGCCCGAGCTGTTGGCCGCGCCCATGAGATTGGGCGAAAGGCCCAGTTGCTCGGCCGCCACCTTCTGCATGCCCCCGAACAGCACGTTGGAGGCCGTGTCCGACCCGGTCAACGCCACCCCCAGCCACCCCATGAGGGTGCCAAAGAAGGGATACAGCACACCGGTGTTGGCAAACGCCAGGCCCAGCGTGGTGTCCGTGCCCGAGTAGCGGGTGAGCGTACCCAGCGCCAGCATGAGCACGATGGTGAGCAGCGAATAGCGCACCAGCCAGATGGTGCGGAAGAACGTGCTGACGATGGCCACGGGGCTGTAGCGCATCAGCAGGGCACTGATCAGTGCAGACAGCAGGATGCCCGTGCCGGTGGCCGACAGCAGGTTCAGCGTGTAGACCGCGCCTTCCTTGGTGGGCTTGGGCACCACGGGAGGCATCTTCTCAATCAGGTTGTGCAGCCCGTCCATCGGGAAAGCCGGGGCGAAGATGCCGTTGAGCCATGCCTTGACCGATGGCAGGCCCCAGACAAACACACACACCGACAGAATCAGCCAAGGCATCCAGGCGTTGATCAGCTGGGCGCGCGAATAGCGAACCACCGGCTGTGCAGGCTTGGCGTCAGCAGCGCTCGGGTCGTGGCCCCGCATGGAAGGCGAGGTCCAGATCTTCTTGGGCTGCCACACGCGCAGGAACGCGATCAGGCTTGCCATGGAGATGACGGCCGCAATGATGTCCACCAGCTCGGGGCCGATGTAGTTGGACACCAGGAACTGCGGAATGGCAAACGACACCCCGGCCACCAGAATGGCAGGCCAGATCTCCCACATCGCCTTGCGTCCGGCAAAGGCCCAGATCAGCCAGAACGGCACCAGCACCGAGAAGATGGGCAGCTGGCGGCCGATCATGGCCGTCACTTCCATCAGGTCGTAGCCGTGCACCTTGGCCAGCGTGATCACCGGCGTGCCCAGGGCGCCAAACGCCACGGGGGCGGTATTGGCGATCAACGACAACCCCGAGGCCGCCAGGGGCGAGAACCCCAGTCCGATCAGGATGGCGGCAGTGACCGCCACCGGCGTGCCAAAACCTGCGGCCCCCTCAAAGAACGCGCCAAAGCAAAAAGCGATCAGCAGCAACTGGATGCGCCGGTCCTCGGTGATGTTGGACAGCGAGTCCTGCAGCACCTTGAAGCTGCCGTTCTGCTCCGTGAGCTGGTGCAGAAAAATGATGTTCAGCACGATCCAGCCAATCGGCAGCAGCCCGACAAAACCGCCGTACAGGGCCGCACGGCCCGCCATCTCTGCGGGCATGCCGTAAGCGAATATGGCCACCACCAGCGCTGCGATCAGCCCCATGCCCGCGGCAATGTGGGCTTTGATGTGAAAGAAACCCAGCGCAGCCAACATGATGATCACCGGGATCGCTGCCAGCGCCGTGGACACCACCATATTGCCCGCCGGGTTGTAGATTTGTTGCCAGATCATGGCCTGTCTCCGTTCGGAAAGGGTAGAAGTGAGGGAATGCCGCCCCAGCGCCTGCCGGGGCCTTGCATGCGGCTGGATTCTTCGGCAAAGCGTCCGCACCCCCTTGAAATGGGGTCCACGAGCGATGCAATTAATTTCAAGTCCCCAGTCCCCATAGGGAATTGCCGGGCGAACCGGCCCGGAACCGGGTGTTTACCCGGAGCCGCGGCGTCAGCTTGCTGCAAGCGCTGCGTTGCGCACCCCGCACACAGTCGCCAAGGAGTCAGGCTTGCCGCCGGGACGGGTGTATTCCGCGCCCCCGCAAGGGGCGCTGCGGGGTACAGTCCCGCATGGCAAAAAGGGCGCTATGGAACTGAGACAACTGCGCTATTTCGTGCGTGTGGTGGAGCAAGGCTCCATGAGCCGCGCCGCGCTGGACCTGGACGTGGTGCAGTCTGCGCTCAGCCAGCAGATCACCCGGCTGGAGAGCGAGCTGGCCACGCGCCTGCTGCAGCGCACGCCGCGCGGCGTGACGCCGACCGAGGCGGGGCTGGCGTTCTTCCGCGAGGCGCAGCTCACCCTGCGCCATGCCGACCAGGCCGTGCGCGCGGCGCAGCAGGCGCGGCTGTCGGGCACCGTCACCGTGGGGCTGGCGCCCACCACGTCGGGCGTGCTGGGCCTGCCGCTGATGCAGGCCATGCGCACACGCTACCCCGACGTGCGGCTGCACATGGTGGAGAGCATGTCGGGCCACCTCACGGCCATGCTGCATGCGCGCGAGCTGGACCTGGCCGTGCTGTTCGACACCCGCCTGCACCAGGCGCAGCAGGCCACGGGCGCGCGCCGCTGGGACATGGCGCCGCTGCTGGAGGAGGACCTGTTCCTCATCTGCGCCCGCAGCGGTCCCGGCAACCCCAGCGGCCGCCAGCTGCCGGAGACACTGACGGTGGCCGAGCTGGGGCAAGAGCCGCTGATCCTGCCCACCGGCCCGCACGGCCTGCGCAGCACGCTGGACACCGCCTTTGCCCGCGACCGCGTGGCGCCGCACGTGGTGCTGGAGGTGGACTCGCTCGCCATGGTGATGGCCGCCGTGGACGCGGGCCTGGGCTCCACCGTGCAGCCCTGGGCGGCCATGGGCCGCTACCCGGATGCAGCCGAGCGCTTTCAGTGCGCGCGCCTCACCGACGCGCCCGCGCGCCGCGTCAACCTGCTGTGCAGCCTGCCCGACGAAGAACTCTCGCCCGCCGCGCTGGCCGCGCGCGTGGTGCTGACGGACTGCGTGCGCGAACTGGTGACGACTGGCCAGTGGTTTGGCACGACATGGATAGGCACATCCCCCTGAGCGGCTGCGCCGCTTCCCCCTTCTCTCATCGCGACGCGATGGGAAGGGGGACGCCGCCCTCGCTGCGGGGCGGCCCTTGCTCGGCGGCCCTGGACCAGGGTGTGCTCATTTCACGCGCAGCCGGAGATACGCTGCGGTGGAAGAGCTCGGAGTAATAACCGCCGTGACCCCATCGCAGCCATCACGATCCGTGATACCCCCATGACCTGAACCCGCTGCACGGCGGGGCTGCGTCTGCCTACAGTCGCCATCACCCCGATGAACGACACGGCGACCGCGCCAGGAGACACCCCATGGGCCCCACAACCCCTTCTTCATTCCCCCGCGCACCGCGCATGGCCGGGAGCCACCGGCCATGAGCGGCGATGCTGTGGTCGATGTGCTGGTCATCGGGGGCGGCAACGCCGCCCTGTGCGCCGCGCTGATGGCACGCGAGGCCGGTGCCAGCGTGCTGCTGCTTGAATCCGCCCCGCGCGCCTGGCGCGGCGGCAACTCGGCCCACACCCGCAACCTGCGCTGCATGCACGATGCGCCGCAGGACGTGCTGGTCGATACCTACCCCGAAGAAGAGTTCTGGCAGGACCTGCTCAAGGTGACAGGCGGCCTGACCAACGAACACCTGGCGCGCCTGGTGATCCGCGAATCCAGCACCTGCCGGCCCTGGATGCGCCGCCACGGCGTGCACTTCCAGCCCGCGCTGGCGGGCACGCTGCATGTGGCGCGCACCAACGCGTTCTTCATGGGTGGCGGCAAGGCGCTGGTCAATGCGTACTACCGCAGCGCGGAGCAACTGGGCGTGCAGATCCGCTACGAGTCGCCCGTGGAGCGCATCGAGATGGATGGCCGCCGCTTCATGGCCGCCCACCTGGCGAGCGGCGAGCGCATCGCTGCCAAGGCCTGCGTGCTGGCCGCAGGCGGCTTTGAATCGAACCGCGAATGGCTGCGCGAGGCCTGGGGCCAGAACGAGCGCGGCGAATGGCCGGCCGACAACTTTCTGATCCGCGGCACGGCCTACAACAAGGGCGTGTTGCTCAAGCACCTGCTCGATGACCACGGCGCCGACCGCATTGGCGACCCCACGCAGGCGCACATGGTGGCCATCGACGCGCGCGCGCCGCTGTACGACGGCGGTATCTGCACGCGCATCGACTGCGTGTCGCTGGGCGTGGTGGTCAACCGCCATGGCGAGCGCTTCTACGACGAGGGCGAGGACTTCTGGCCCAAGCGCTACGCCATCTGGGGCCGCCTGGTGGCGCAGCAGCCGGGGCAGATCGGCTACTCCATCATCGACAGCAAGGCCATCGGCCGCTTCATGCCGCCCGTGTTCCCGGGCGTGAAGGCCGACACCATGCCCGAGCTGGCGCAAAAGCTGGGCCTGCCGGTGGACACGTTCACGCACACGCTCGGTGCCTACAACGCCGCCTGCCGTGTGGGCCAGTTTGACCACACCACGCTGGACGACTGCCATACCGAAGGCGTGGCGCCCGCCAAGACGCACTGGGCGCGGCCCATCGATACCGGGCCGTTCTACGGCTACGCGCTCAAGCCCGGCGTCACCTTCACCTACCTCGGCCTGCACACCGACGACACGGCTGCGGTGCGCTTCCACAACGAGCCCAGCCCCAACCTGTTTGTGGCCGGCGAAATGATGGCCGGCAACGTGCTGGGCAAGGGCTACACCGCCGGCGTGGGCATGAGCATTGGCACCGCGTTTGGCCGCATTGCGGGCACACAGGCCGCATTGGCATCAAAACAGGCTAAAACGCTTATCCAGCAAACGCAAACAGCTACAAAATCAGGAGTTAACAATGCAAGCGCTTGAAGCCCTGACGCGCGACGCCAAGGCGCTGGCAAATGGCGACATCGTGCTCTCCGCACCCGAAACCGAAGTGGCGCGCCAGCTGCAGATCTGCAACGCCTGCCGCTATTGCGAAGGCTTTTGTGCCGTGTTCCCGGCCATGACGCGGCGGCTGGAGTTCGGCAAGGCCGACATCCACTTCATCGCCAACCTGTGCCACAACTGCGGCGCCTGCCTGCACGCCTGCCAGTACGCGCCGCCGCACGAGTTTGCGGTGAACATTCCGCAGGCCATGGCCCAGGTGCGCGGCCAGACCTACGCCGACTACGCCTGGCCGCCCGCACTGGGCCAGCTTTACCAGCGCAACGGCCTGACCCTGGCGCTGGCGCTGGTCGCAGGGCTCACGCTGTTCCTGCTGCTGGCCGTGGCGCTGCATGGCCAGGGCATCGCCGCGCTGTGGCAGGCGCCGGTGGGCGGCTTCTACGGCATCTTTCCGCACAACCTGCTGGTGGGCCTGTTCGCACCCGTGTTCCTGTTTGCCGTGCTGGCGCTGGGCCTGGGCGTGCGGCGCTTCTGGCGCGATGTGACGCCCGCCACCAGCGGCGCGCCGCTGAGCGCCCCCGCCACGGCCGAGGCCACCGATGCCGTGCTGCGCCTGAAGTACCTGGACGGCGGCCACGGCGACGGCTGCCACAACGAGGACGACGCGTACACCCTGTCGCGCAGGCGCATGCACCACCTCACGTTCTACGGCTTTGCGCTGTGTTTTGCGGCCACCAGCGTGGCGACGCTGTACCACTACCTGCTGGGCGCGCCCGCACCGTATGACCTGCCCAGCCTGCCCAAGCTGCTGGGCGGCCTGGGCGGCATCAGCCTGGCGATGGGCACGGCCGGCCTGTGGCGGCTGAACCTGCGCCGCCACCCGCAACACGGCGACGCCGCGCAAAAGCCCATGGACCGCGCTTTCATCGCCCTGCTGTTCCTCACCGCCACCAGCGGCCTGGCCCTGTGGGCCGCGCGCGGCACCGCAAGCCTGCCGCTGCTGCTGTGCCTGCACCTGGGCGCGGTGATGGCACTGTTTGCCACCATGCCGTACGGCAAGTTTGCGCACGGCATCTTCCGCACCGCATCGCTGCTGCGCCATGCGGTGGAGAAGCGCCAGCCCAACCCCATCGGTTTAGGCGCAGACTGACCCAACCATCACCACACCATCCACGATGAAGGAGACCCCCATGAAAAAACGCACCCTCTTGATAAGCGCGCTGGCAATCGCCACCGCTGCCGCGACGCTGTCTGGCGCAGCCCAGGCGCAAGACTTTCCCCCCAAGAAGCCCGTCACGCTCGTCGTGGGCTTTGCCGCAGGCGGCGCGGCCGATGCGGCGGCGCGGCTCATCGCCAAGAAGCTGGGCGAGAACATTGGCCAGTCGGTGGTGGTGGACAACAAGGGCGGCGCGGGCGGCAACATCGCCCACCAGTTCGTGGCCAACGCCGCGCCCGATGGCACGGTGCTGCTGCTCGGGTCCGTGGGGCCGCTGACCATTGCACCGCACCTGATGAAGCTGACCTATGACCCGTTCAAGGACCTGGCCCCGGTCTCGGGTGGGGTGAACTTTCCGAACGTGCTGGTGGTGCACAAGGGCGCGGGCGTGAAGACGCTGGCCGAGTTTGTGCAGCTGTCCAAGAAGAAGCCCGGCAGCGTGGACTTTGCCTCCACCGGCGCGGGCTCGGCATCGCACCTGGCGGGTGAACTGTTCAACCAGCGCGCCGGCATCGACATGACCCACGTGCCCTACAAGGGCGGTGCGCCCGCGCTGCAGGACCTGCTGGGCGAGCGCGTGACCTCGTACTTCGCCGCGCCGCCCACGGCGCTGCCGCACATCGAGGCCGGCAAGCTCATCCCCCTGGCCACCACCGGCCTCACGCGGCCCTCGTACATGCCCAACATCCCCACCGTGGCCGAGGCAGGCTACCCGGGGTTTGAGGCGCTCAACTGGTACGCCTTTGTAGCCCCCGGCAAGACGCCTGCGCCGCTGCTGGACCGCTGGAACCAGGAGATCGTGAAGGTTTTGAACGACGCGGGTGTGAAGGAGGCGCTGACCAAGCACGGCCTCACGCCGCAGCCCACCACGCGCGCCGAACTCACGGCCTTCATGAAGAAGGAATCGTCCCAGTGGGCCGCCATCATCAAGGAACGCAAGCTCACGGCGGACTGATGGGAGCGGGCGGCGGGCGCAGCAGCGGCGGCCGCCTGCCCCCTCGTTTTCCCGGAGGCCGTCACACAGCCGACACCCGCCGCCGCGCCGGGTGCGCAACACTGTGGCAAACCTCAAGG
>DATLGV010000760.1:0-3411 GCA_035540275.1 Acidovorax sp.
ACTTCAGCAAGGCCGCCACCGTGTTGTCGATCACCTTGACCAGCACGTCGCCCGTCTTGTCGTCGGCGTCCACGCTGCGGTGGATGAAGGGCACGCCCTCGCTCACGCTGCCGGCCAGCTTGAGCTTGAAGTCGGACAGGCCGTCGTAGCCCATGCTGCGGCAGAAGCGCACCACCGTGGGCTTGCTGACGTGGGCCCGCTCGGCCAGCTCGCTCACCGGCAGGTTGGCGAAGGAGCGCGGGTCGCCCAGCACCAGCTTCGCGACGCGCTGTTCGGCCGGCGCGAGCGAGGGCAGCGAGGCCTTGATGCGATCCAGCATGATGCGCTAGACCTCTTCGCTCCACGCGTGGCCGTCGCGCGCGATCATGGCGCTGGCCGCGCTCGGCCCCCAGGTTCCCGCCGCGTAGGTACGCGGGCCGTTCGGCTCGGCGTCGCGCCAGTGGTCGAGGATTGGCTCGACCCAGCGCCAGGCTTCTTCCTGCTCGTCGCTGCGCACGAACAGGTTCAGGCGGCCCGCAATCACGTCGAGCAGCAGGCGTTCGTACGCGCCCACGCGCTCGGTGCCAAAGCGCTGGTCAAAGTCCAGGTTCAGATGCACCTGCGACAGCGCGGGTTCGGTCTGGTGCTGGGCCGCGCCCTGGGCCATCAGGTGCAGCTCCAGCCCGTCCTTGGGCTGCAGGTTGATCACCAGCCGGTTGGCGGCGCCTGCAGGCGTCTTGAAGATGGGGTGGGGCACGGGGCGGAAATTGATGACGATGTGCGCGTCGCGCCCCGCCAGCCGCTTGCCGGTGCGGATGTAGAACGGCACGCCCGCCCAGCGCCAGTTGCTGATCTCGGTGCGCAGCGCCACAAAGGTTTCGGTGGTGCTGCTGGCGGCCACACCCTTTTCTTGCGCATAGCCGGGCACGGGCTGGCCCTGGTGGTTGCCCGCCGCGTACTGGCCCCGGATCACATGCTGGCCGATGGTCTCCAACGTCCAGGGCTTGAGCGACTGCAGCACCTTGAGCTTTTCGTCGCGGATGGCGTTGGCGCTGGAGTTGATGGGGGGCTCCATGCCAATCGCGCACAAGAGTTGCAGCGCATGGTTCTGCACCATGTCGCGCAGCGCGCCGGTCTGGTCGTAGAACGCGCCGCGCGACTCCACGCCCAGCTCTTCGGCAATCGTAATCTGGATGTTGGCAATGGTCTCGCGGCGCCACAGGGGCTCAAACAGCGCGTTGCCAAAGCGCAGCGCAAACAGGTTCTGCACCGACGGCTTGCCCAGGTAGTGGTCGATGCGGAAGACCTGTTCTTCCTTGAGCACGCGCCGCAGCGTGTCGTTGATGGCCTGGTTGGACTGCAGGTCGTGGCCCAGGGGCTTTTCCAACACTACGCGCGTGGCGGGGCCGTTCAGGCCCACGGCGGCAATTTGCTCGCACACGTTGGTGAACAGGCTGGGCGCGGTGGCCACGTACATCACCACCGAATCCGCCCCGCGCGCCTTCAGGGTGTCGGCCAGGCGCTCGTAGTCCTGGGTGTTGGCCAGGTCCATGCGCAGGTAGTGCAGCAGCGCTGCAAAGCGTGCAAACTCGTCCGGGCTGGGGCGCTTGGCCAGTTCCACGCCGTCGAACCGCGACTGGATCAGGCTGCGGTATTGTTCGTCGCTCAGGTCGTCGCGCGCCACGGCGATGATGCGCCCCCCTTCGGGCAGCGTGCCATGCCGGAAGGCCTGAAACAATGCGGGCATCAGCTTGCGCCAGGCAAGGTCACCGGTGCCGCCGAACAGGACGAGGTCAAAACTCATGGTGTCTCCGTGATGGGGTGGTTCGTTTTGTTCTCTGGGATTGTAATCACGTTACATGATTTGCCAATGGGAGATACCATGTTTCTATCGCTTGTAACCCAAAAGAACCTGTGGAAAGGTCACTTCGGTATGTAATCAAGTTACTATCCTGGCGCCTTTCACCCTTACCCTGTTTGAATGACCATGCCCCTCCGTTGTGACCAGTCTGCGCTGTGGCCCCAGTTGGCCGCCCACTATTCCTCTCACGGCCAGCACCTGGACATGCGCCAGGCGTTTGCGCAGGACGCCCAGCGGTTTGCCGCCTTCAGCCAGTCGGCTCCGCATGTGTTTGCCGATCTGTCCAAGAACCTGTGGGGCCGCGACACCGAAGCCCTGCTGTTGGACCTGGCCCGCGATTGCGGCCTGGCGCTGCACCGCGATGCGATGTTTGCCGGCGAGGCCATCAACACCACCGAAAACCGCGCCGTGCTGCACACGCTGCTGCGCCGCCCTGCGGGCCTGGCCCTGCCCGGTGATGTGCCCGAGACCGCGCAGCGCCTGGCCGACGTGCACCACACGCTCGATGCCATGCTGCAGTACGCCGAGCAGGTGCGCAGCGATGCGGCCATCACCGACGTGGTGAACATCGGTATCGGCGGGTCGGACCTGGGGCCGCACATGGCTGTGCGTGCGCTCGAAGAGTTCCGCATCCCCGGCAAGCGCTTTCACTTTGTGTCGAACGTGGATGGGCATGAGCTGCACCATGTGCTCAAGGGCCTGCGGCCCGAGAGCACGCTGTTCCTCGTCGCGTCCAAGACCTTCACCACGGCCGAGACCATGACCAACGCGCGCTCGTCGCTCGCGTGGTTTGCTGCCCAGGGCGGTCGCAACGTGGCGCGCCACTTTGCGGCGCTTACCACCAACATCGAAGCCGCTGGCGCCTTGGGCATCACCACCACCTTCGGTTTCTGGGACTGGGTGGGCGGCCGCTACTCGCTGTGGTCGGCCATTGGCCTGCCCATTGCCATCGCGATCGGTGCCCAGGGCTTCCGCGACTTCCTCGCGGGCGCGCATGCCATGGACGAGCATTTCCGCACCACGCCGCTCGCGCAGAACCTGCCCGTGCGCCTGGGCCTGCTCGATGTCTGGTACCGCAACTTCCACGGCTTTACCAGCCGCTGCATCGCCCCGTACCACGCGGCGCTGGGCCGGTATTCGGCCTACCTGCAGCAGCTAGAGATGGAAAGCAATGGCAAGCGCGTGGCACAAGACGGCAGCCTGCTTACGTGCGTGACGTCGCCCGTGCTCTGGGGCGAGCCCGGCACCAACGGCCAGCACGCGTTCTTCCAGATGCTGCACCAGGGCGCCGACGTGCTGCCGCTGGAGATCGTGGCCGTGCGCAAGGCATCGCACCCGCTGCCCGGCCACCAGCAAAAGCTGCTGGCCAACGCGCTGGCGCAAACGCAGGCGCTGATGGTGGGCAAGGCCAGCGACGACGGCCACCGGCACTTTCCGGGCAACCGTCCCAGCACGCTCATGCTGCTTGAATCCCTCACTCCCGCATCGCTGGGCGCGCTGATTGCGTTGCAGGAGCACCGCGTGTTTGTGAGTGGCAGCCTGTGGGGCATCAACAGCTTTGACCAGTGGGG
>DATLGV010000761.1:0-2426 GCA_035540275.1 Acidovorax sp.
GTACCCGCCCCGCCCGGCCGACCCCAAGGCCGCGTGGGAGCCCGAATGGGCGGTGCGCGTGCGCGTGAAGTCGCACACCATGGCCATGCTGGGCGAGGAGATGCAGGGGCGCCGTGGCGGCATGGGCGCGGCACCCGACGCACCGTCGGGCGGCACAGGCGCTTATTCCAGCGGCATGGGCGGTGCGCCTGCAGGCCAGCCGCCGGCCGGCGACGGTGGCACGGATGCGGGCAACGTGGTCAACCCCGTCAATCTGCTGCGCGGCATTTTTGGCCGCTGAGACAGGAACCATGCTCGCCCTGCGCATGCCCTGGCCCCTGCCCGCACTGGCGGCGTGGGCGTGCGCGTGGCTGGTCTTTGTGGCGCTGCAGCGCGCCGTTCCGCCCGTAGCCGCCTTGCTGGTCGCCTGCCTGCTGGGCACGGCCGCCAGTGTGCTGGGCGACAGCTGGTGGCGGCGCGGGCTGATTGCTGCCGGGTTCCCGTTGTCGCTGGCGCTGCTGGGGGCGGCGAGCCTGCCCACCTGGGCCTGGCTGGTGCCGCTGTCGCTGTTGCTGCTGGTCTATCCGCTCAATGCGTGGCGCGATGCGCCGCTGTTCCCCACACCCCGCCACGCGCTGCAGGCGCTGGCGGTGCAGGTGCCCTTGCCCCTGGGCGCACGGGTGCTGGACGCCGGGTGTGGCCTGGGCGATGGCCTCCAGGCCCTGCGCCATGCCTACCCCGCCGCCCAGCTCGACGGGCTGGAGTGGAGCTGGCCGCTGCGCCTTCTGTGCGCCTTGCGCTGCCCCTGGGCCCGGGTGCAGCGTGCCGACATGTGGAAGGCCGACTGGAGTGCCTACCAGATG
The DNA here is from genome assembly GCA_035540275.1 of Acidovorax sp. Lineage (GTDB taxonomy): Bacteria > Pseudomonadota > Gammaproteobacteria > Burkholderiales > Burkholderiaceae_C > Acidovorax. The sequence goes on from DATLGV010000761.1 coordinate 843, forward strand.
GTGTACCTGTTCCAGCGGCCCGAGAGCATGGCCCGCGCGGCGGCCAAGGCCCAGGCCGAGCTGGCGCCCGGCGCGTGGCTGGTGAGCCTGGAATTTGCGGTGCCCGGCTGGCTGCCCAGCGCTCAATTGCGCGCGCCCGGCGGGCGGGTGGTGTGGCTGTACCGCATGCCGCGCCTGCGGGGGGAGGCGTGAGATGCGCTGCCATGCAGCAAGGGCGCGGGCCCGCGTTTTCAGGGGTGCCGCAGGCCCTACACACCGTTACAAAAAAGACACCGGCTTTTGCTACATTGCGCGGCTGGCTACAACCGCATACACAACAACCAAGAAACTCACAGCCAGAGGGGGCTGCACACAGCGCGTACTTGCACCGGGAGGGGGCGCACGCGCTGACAGCATCTGCCTTGACCAGATTTCCACCACGCACGACTTAGAGCAGCTAACAAAACTCTTCTGGCGTCGTTGCCGCGTCTTGTCGTACTACCCGTACTGCCTGCGACGCAGCACCTAGCCAGAACCGCTTCGCTGAGTTTTGTTCGCCGCTCTGAGCCGCAACGCGCCGCCCCAGGGGGCGGCGGTGCGGCCGTGCGTGGGGAATGCGGGGTGTTTCTGGTGAGCCATTGACCTGACCGATCTGCAAGGAGCATCCATGACCGCCCATCCATCCCGTTTCCGTCCGCGCCTGCTGTGGGTGCTGGCGCTGAGCGCCGCTCTCACCGGCTGTGCCACCATGCAGAGCCACGACAAGCTGGCCACCGACATGCAGACCGCCGGGCGCAGTGGCGGCATCCCCGCTGCGCTGGCCAGCCTGGAGAGCACGGCCAAGACCGAAGAAGAAAAAACGGCGCTGCTCTACAACATGGAACGCGGCGAGCTGCTGCGCATGGACCGCCGCTACCCCGACAGCACGAACGCCTTCCTGCTGGCCGACAACAGGGTCAAGGAATGGGAAGAAACCGCCAAGACCAACCCCAGCAAGCTGATGGGCACCGTGGGCGCAGCCCTGGTGAGCGAGCGCCTGAAGGTCTACGAAGGCCAGGACTATGAAAAGGTGTGGCTGACCACGCGCCTGGCACTCAACCGCATGGCCGTGGGCGATTTTGAGAACGCCCGCGTGGACATCAAGCGCACGCACGAGCGCGAGGCCATCATTGCCGAGTTCCGCGCCAAGGAAACCCTGGCCGCCGAAGAAGAAGCCAAGTCCAAGGGCGCCACCTCGGGCGGCAAGGAGCTCAATGGCTATCCCGTGGAGACCCTCAACGACCCCGAGGTGCTGGCCCTCAAGAACGGCTACTCCAACGCCCTGAGCCACTACCTGGCCGGCTTTCTGTACGAGATGCTCAACGAGCCAGGCCTGGCTGCGCCCGGCTACCGCAAGGCCATCGAGCTCAAGCCCGACACCCCCGTGCTGGAAGAAGGCCTGCGCGGCCTGGACAACCGCACCGGCTTCACCTGGAAGCGCCGCCAGCGCATGACCGACGTGCTCTTCATCGTCGAGGCCGGTGACGCGCCTGCACGCAAGCCCAAGGCCTTCACACTCCCTGTGCCCACCGGCCGGGGCATGGTCACCGCCAGCATTTCGTACCC
>DATLGV010000762.1:0-11525 GCA_035540275.1 Acidovorax sp.
CCCTTACACCGAGTGCTGCGGTTGCCGCTCCCGCCAACGTCTACCGCCATGCTGGTTTTGTTTCCTTCCTGATCGCCCGCGTGGTGGCCGTGGTCGCCACCCAGGTGCAGGCCGTGGTGGTGGCCTGGCAGGTGTACGACCTGACCCGGCAGCCGCTGGCACTCGCCTATGTGGGCCTGGCGCAGTTTCTGCCCATGCTGGCCCTGTTGCTGCCTGCGGGCGATCTGATCGACCGCTTTGACCGCAAGCGCATCCTGGCGCTGGCCTGGTCGGTGGGCGCGGTATGCAGCGGGCTGCTGTGGTGGCTGTCTGGCCATGGCAGCAGTGGCGTGGCAGGCATTTATGCCGTGCTGGTGCTGTATGGCTGCGCCCGCGCGTTCTCGGGCCCGGCCATGCAAAGCTTGTTGCCGCAGATCGTGCCACGCGCACAGCTCGCCCAGGCCATCGCCGCCAACAGCATGCTGATGCGCGTGGCCAGCATTGGCGGGCCGCTGCTGGGTGGGCTGCTGTACGCACTGGGCGGGGGCGAGCTGACCTATGCCATCTGCTTCGCCTGCTTTGTGCTGGGCGTGGCGCTGGTGCTGCGCGTGGTGGTGGCCCATGCCACGGCGCCCGGCCCTGCGCAGGGCACGATGTTCGAGCGCTTTGGCGCGGGGATCCACTTCATTCGCAGCCGGCCCATCATTCTGGGCACCATCTCGCTGGACCTGTTTGCCGTGCTGCTGGGCGGCGTGGTGGCGCTGCTGCCCATCTACGCACAAGAGGTGCTGCATGTAGGCCCCGCGGGCCTGGGCGCGCTGCGCAGCGCCATGGCCGTGGGCGAGGTCAGCGCCGGTCTTTACCTGAGCATGCGGCCCTTCAACCGCCATGTGGGTCGCACGATGTTCATCGCCGTGGCGGTGTTTGGCGCGGCCAACCTGGTGTTTGCGCTGTCCACCCTGTTCTGGCTGTCGTTTGCGGCGCTGCTGGTGGCGGGCGCAGCCGACATGGTGAGCGTGTACATCCGCGGCGCATTGGTGCAGTTCTCCACGCCCGACGCCATGCGTGGGCGGGTGAACGCGGTGAACATGCTGTTCATCGGCTCGTCCAACGAGCTGGGCGAGTTTCGCGCGGGCACCAGCGCCGCATGGCTGGGCGTGGTGCCCGCCGCCGTGGTGGGCGGGCTGTGCACGCTGGGCGTGGTGGGCGGCTGGATGCTGGCCTTCCGGCCGCTGCGCAAGGTGGACCGGTTCGAGGAAGCGGTCCACGCGCACTGACCCGCCCCATCAGCGAGCCAGCGGCAGCTGCGGCCGCAGCCGCAGCCGCAATTACGCCGTGGTGGCGTTGAAGGTGCCGCTCAGCAGCTCGGGCAGCCGCTCCACGCCCATCTTGAATCCGCAGGCCTGCGCATGGCCGCCGCCGCCCATGCTTTCGGCCAACGCGATGCAGTCAAAGTTGCGCTGTGCGCGCAGCCCCACCTTCACGCCCTTGTCGCCCGCGCTCCACATCAGCGCGAAGGTGCCGGTCTTGGCCGACAGGATGTCGCCCACCAGGCTGTGGAACATGCCCGGGGCGTTGACCATGAGGCCGGTGATGCCGTTGAACACCAGAGGCTGCGCGCCTTCGGCAATGTCGGCGCAGAGTTTGCGGTACTTCTGGTCCATGGCCTCGCCGCGCACCATGAACTGTTGGAGCTGCTCAGGCGTGAAGTCGGCAATCTCACGCCAGCGCGCAAAGCCTTGCTCTTCCATGTCCAGGGCCGACAGGAAGGCGGCGCTCTCGGCAAACTCCCACTTCCAGATGTCGCGGTCTTCCACGTATTTCAGCAGCGCGGGGATGGGTGCATGGGGGTGAAAGAACTCCCACGCCAGCCGCGCGCCCGACTTGTTCATGTCGAAGTGCACCACGCCGCAGCGGCAGGCAAAACCGGTGAGCTTTTCGGCGGCGCTCTTGTGGTGGTCCAGCATCACCAGCTTGGCGGCACGCTGGTCGATGGCGGCCATCACCTCGTTGGCAAACGAGAAGTCAAGGATGTACACCGCGCGGCCTTGCAGGGGCGGCAGGTCGTCCACGGACCTGACATCGCCGTGGTCCAGCCCCACGTATTCGGCCTGGTCGCCGTAGTACAGCCATGCCGCCAGCGCCGCGCCAAAGCCGTCGGGGCAATTGCGCCCGTGGTACAGGATCAGCGGCGCGGGGTCGTTCTTGTCGGGGGCAACCAGCAGTTGCAGGGGGAGTATGGTTTTCTTCGTCATGGCCCCCGATTGTCGCCGGGGCATGGCACGGCACCGAACGCAATCTGCGCAGCCAGGCCATCGCCACCTCCAGAACGGCCTGCGACTACCGGCGCCTCACCAGGCGACTGAAGGCGCACTTCACACAGGCCCCGAAGATCCGGCTGGTCGAGGCCATGTGGCAGGTGGCCTACGCGGACGCACACCCGGACGAGGACGAGATGCACACCATCCGCACGGTGGCGGGCCTGCTGCATGCGACGCACGACGAGTACATCGCCGCCAAGATGCGGGCAAAGAACGGAAGCCCCCCTGAGGCGCTGCGCGCCTTCCCCCCAAGGGGGGGGGACGCCGCCCCTGCGGCGGGGCGGCCCTTGCACGGCGGCCGCTGGCCTGGGCTGCGCAGGCTCTACCGACGGTGGACTACACCGGCAGCCAGCGCCACCAGAAGGGTTTGCGCTCTTCCTTGGCGCCGCGTGCTTGCAGCAGCGCGATGAACTCGGTACGGCCGTGGCGGCGCGCGGCTTCCAGCGGGGTCATGTCGTCGAAGTCCGAGCGCAGCTGCGGGTCCGCGCCATGTGCCAGCAGGTAGTGGGCGATGCCATCGTGGCCGTGGATCAGCGCGGCCACGAGCGGGGTGCACAGGATCTCGGGGTGCTGGTAGTTGGGGTTCACACCCGCGCCGATGTGGTGGCGCACCAGCGCCAGGTCGCCCGCCACGGCGGCGGCATACATGTCTTTCCAGTCTCCAGCGGACATTGCGCAGGGCCTTTGTTGAATGGGAAAAGCGCGCAGTGTAGGCAGGCACGGCCGTGGGGCACAATTCGCGCCTTCCCTGATGCCCTGCCCCCGCCCGCTGTGTCCCCTCTGCCTCCCCTGCACATCCTCTGGCGCGACGAGCACCTGGTGGCCGTGTACAAGCCCGCGGGCTGGCTGGTGCACCGCACGGGGCTGGACGCGGGCGAGACGCGGTTTGTGATGCAGACCCTGCGCGATCAGCTGGGCCAGCATGTGTTCCCGGTGCACCGGCTGGACAAGGGCACCTGCGGCGTGCTGGTGATGGCGCTGCACAGCGATGCGGCGCGCGCGCTGTCGCAGGCGTTTGAGCGGGGCGCCACGCACAAGCGCTACCTGGCCCTGGTGCGCGGCTGGGCGCCCGAGGCCATCGAGGTGGACCACGCGCTCAAGCCCGACGACGCCCCCGCCGATGCGGCCGTGCAGGATGCCCACACACGCTTTCGGCGGCTGGCGCAGCTCACGCTGCCCGAAGCCAGCGATGCGCGCTTTGCCACCACCCGCGCGTCGCTGGTCGAGGCCGTCCCGACCACCGGGCGGCGCCACCAGATCCGCCGCCACCTCAAGCACCTGGCCCACCCCATCATCGGCGACGCCACGCACGGCAAGGGCCCGCTCAACCGCTGGTGGGCCGAGCGGCTGGGCCAGCAGCGGCTGTGGCTGCATGCCTGGCAACTCATGCTGCCCCACCCGGTGACGGGGGCGGCGATGACGTTCGACAGCGGGCTGCGCTGGCCCGGGCCTGCGGACTGGGGCGGCGGGCTCCTCCCCGCCGAAGACCCCACGGCGCCGCAATGCGCTGACTGGCAGCACCTGCTTGCACGGTGGCCCTGGCAAGAGACACCCGCCCCGGCCCCGTAACGCGGGCGACACAACGGCGGCACACCCGTCGAAATAATGAGCGCTCCCAAAAATCAGGAGACCTTGCCCATGACCGCCCCCGCCACCAACCGCGTCCTTGCCCACACCGGTGCGCGCTACCCCATCATCCAGGCGCCCATGGGCTGGATTGCGCGCACGCAGCTGGCCTCGGCGGTTTCGCGCGCGGGTGGGCTGGGCATCATCGAGACATCGTCCGGCGAAACCGCCAACTGCCAGGCCGAGATCACGAAGATGAGCGCCCTGGGCCTGCCGTTTGGCGTGAACCTGCCCATCCGCTTTCTGAAAGACGACGCCATGCTGCGCTTTGTGTGCGCGTCGGGCGTGAAATTTGTGACCACCTCGGCCGGCAGCCAGGCCAAGTTCATCGCGCCGCTCAAGGACGCGGGCATCACCGTGTACCACGCGGTGCCCACAGTGGACGCGGCGCTCAAATGCGTGGACGCGGGCATTGACGGCCTGGTGGTCGAAGGCGGCGAAGGCGGCGGCTTCAAGAACCCCGAAGAGGTCTCCACCCTGGTGCTGCTGCAGGCCATCCGCGCGCGGGTGGACGTGCCACTGGTGGCAGCCGGGGGCATCTGCGACGGGCGCGGCATGGCCGCAGCCTTTGCGCTGGGCGCCGAGGCCGTGCAGATGGGCACACGTTTTGTGAGCTGCGCCGAAAGCCCCGTGCACGCCAACTACAAGAACGCCATCGTCGATGCGGGCGTGACCGGAACCTGGATGCTCAACACCAAGGCCAGCCCCTGCATCCGCGCGCTCAAGTCGCAGCGCACGCAAGCCATCCACGAGGCCGGCCTCATGCCCGCCGACAGCTTTGCGGGCATCCAGCGCGTGTACTTTGAGGGCGATATGGAGGCGGCCCCGGCGCTGGCCGGGCAGACCGTGGGATTGATTGACTCGGTCAAGACCGCGCAGCAGATCATCGATGACACGGTAGCGGAGTTCTTTGCGATCAGCCAGCGCATGGGCGCCGTGGCTGCAGCGCGGTCTTTTGGCTGATGGGCCGGTGCGCTACACTTTTTGGCCCCGCACATGCCTCGCGCCCACAAGGCAGCCGGGAATATCCCATGCACAGGCCATCCTCCCCATCGCGCACCCAGCCAGCGGCATGCGAAGCCAGATGCACGCAGGCCCCAACCCACACAACCATCACGCCAGGAGTCCATGTCTAGGCCCGACAACCGGGCCTCGGCGCAGCCCGCAGACCCGACGTACTCCAGCACCCGCCCCGTTGCCTTGTCCGGCAACCTGCGGGGCATCATTGCCATGGTCACGGCCGTGGGCTTCTTTTCGTTGATGGACGCATTGCTCAAGACACTGACCACCCACTACCCGGCCATGCAGGTGGCGGCGCTGCGGGGCTGGGCCGCACTGCCCCTGGTGACCCTGTATGCGCTGTGGCGCGGCGAGGTGCCCCGGCTGCTCCAGGTGCGCTGGCCGCTGCACCTGCTGCGCGGCGGGCTCAACGTGGCCATGCTGGCGCTGTTTGCGTTCGCCATCCGCGAGCTGGCGCTGGCCGAGGCCTACACGCTGTTCTTCATTGCCCCGCTGCTCATCACTGCGCTGTCCACCGTGGTGCTGCGCGAGAAGGTGCGCCCGGCCCACTGGGCGGCCATTGCGTTGGGCATGGCGGGCGTGCTGGTGGCCCTGCGGCCCAGCCAGGAGGCGTTCTTTACCCTGGGCGCGCTGGCGGTATTGGCGGCGGCCACCTGTTACGCGGTGTCGGCCATCACGGGCCGCATGCTCACCCGCACCGACTCCAGCGCCAGCCTGGTGTTCTGGACCACCACGCTGCTGGCGCTGGGCGCGGGTGCGCTCGCATGGCCGCAATGGGTGGGCGTGGCGCAGGTGCACTGGCCGCTGGTGGCAGGGCTCGCCGTCACCGGGTTTGCGGGCCAGCTGGCGATCACCGAGGCGTTTCGCCACGGGCAGGCGTCTGTCGTGGCCCCGTTTGAATACACGGCCCTGGCCTGGGGCATGGGGCTGGACTGGGTGCTGTGGCAGACCGTACCGGGTTACGCCACCTTGCTCGGCGGCGCCATCATCATCGGCAGCGGCCTGTACCTGGTGCGCCAGGAGCGCACGCAGGCGGTGCTCCCTCCCTGAACGGCATTACGCGCCCCCCCAAGGCCTGCGGATGGCTGGCAAGCCCCCAGACGGTCTGGGGCAGCACGGACTCAGATCGGCCGCGTGAGGTACACCGCCTCGCGGCCCACGATGGGCTCGCGGGTGGGCATGAGGATGGTGCAGGCATCGCACAGCGCACGGATCTCATGCGGGCCGTCGGTGGCGATGAGCTCGCCCTTGGCAAACACCTCAAACCCTTGCACAGGCCGCGTGAAGCGGAACTCCGTAGTGCGCACCATGCAGGTCTCCAGCAGTTCGTAACGGCGCTGCTCGGCGGGTGCAGGCCGGTTGGCCACCGGCGCGATCAGGCCAAAATGCGCCAGAAAGTCCAGCGCCACCAAGGTGGCCATATCGGCCGCCGACTGGCGAAAATGCTGGCCGCACTCCACCACCAGCGCCACGCCATCGCCATCGGTCTGCCCATGGCGGCCATGCTGGATGAGCGGCGTGCCCGACCCCAGGCCGCTGGGCATCACCAGGTGCACCGGCGGACGGCCAATGGCCAGCGCCACCTCGGCATTGCGCGGGTAAGCCGGGTACACCCAGAAAGGCTGCACGTCCTGGCTGGTGGAGTGGATGTCGAGGATGTGATCGGCCGCAGCCACCACCGGGCGCAGGACGCGGGCGCGCTGCAGCTCGGGGCTGTCCGCCGTGCCGTCCAGCTCGGCCGCCGACCAGATGCGGTTGAGGTTGTGCACCAGCTGGCGGCTCTCGAACGGGCGGCTCTGGTCGAACGATTCGTAAGCTGCCACGTTGGCAAAGCTGATGGTCAGCGTGCCGATGAGGGGACGCACGCCCGCATCCAGCAGGTGCGTGGCGGCCACCATGCCGCAGATCTCGTTGCCATGCGTGAGGGCGTTGATGAGCACGTGCGGGCCGGCCTTGCCTGACTCGAAGCGGTGCACATAGTCGATGCCCACATTGCCCTGGCGGTAGGCCGAGAGGTCGCGGGGGAGGACTTCAAAAACGGGAGGGTTCTGCGTCATGGCGGTGAATTAATAAGATGACACATCATTGTCTGCGCAAAGCCGGATCGTTGCTGGGCAGCGGTGTACGATGCCCGCCGGTTGAGCCCCTTCTGCGCCCGCCCCATGCCCACTGCCCGACTTTGCCCGCTGGCCGATGTGGCCCCTCGCCTCCCTCCTGGCTGCTGGGTGGCCGAGCGCCTGGCGCAGGCCCCTGCGGTCCTGGCCGATGAAACCGCGCTGTGGATCACGGGCGATGTGCAATGGCCCGCACTGCACCTCGACACGCCCCTGGCCGCCGGTAGCCCGCTGCGCCCCTGGCTGCCAGACCTGCCGGATGGCTTTGGCGACGACTCCGTGCCCCGTGCGCCCTGTCTGATCCTGGTGGACGGAGACCTGCGCATCGACGGTGCCTTGACCAGCACGGATACCGACAGCACCACACACCTCGTCGTCACCGGCAACGCCCATCTGCACAACGCCGTGGTCGGCGGGCAGCTGGTGTGCGTGCAGGGCGCGCTGCAGGTGGAAGAGCTGCTGTGGGGCCACGGCAGCCATGGCGAGCTGCGCGTGCATGGCGGGCTGCAGGCCCGTGTGGCGCTGTTCAGCGACGGATACCAGCTGCACATCGACGGCCCGGAGCAGGTGGAGTTTTTGCTGGACGATGTGCGCAATGAGCCGCACCGTGCGGCGTTCTCTGCCGAGATCGTGGGCGCCGTGTTCGCCCCGGGGCTCCACGAGGGTGTGGACGCCAGCGAAGGCGGCGAAAGCGGGCTGGCCGCCCTGGTCAACCGCCGCCAGGTGCTCGCCGCCGTGCGGGCGGGCCACAGCGCGGTGCGCAGCAATGCCGACATCAGCGCCGACCTGCCCATGGCCCACGACCTGTGCGCCGACAACGCCATCAGCATCGAGAACATTCTCGCCGTGGTGCGCTCACCGGTGATTGCCCGCAAGGAACACCAGGCCCGCGGCTGGTTTCAGCAGACCGATTTTTCGCTCTGCCAGCGGCACGTGGACGACGAGGGCGACGCGCGCGACGACAACGTGTTCATCACCGTCTGGAAGACCTGGGACTTTTACCTGTCGGTGGAGCTGGTGCCCGCGCCCCGCAACTGGCTGGAGCGGGTGGCCACCCAGTTGTGGCGCAACGCGGCCCCCACGGTGGCGCAGCGCACGCTGCTGTACCGCCGCTACACGCAGGGCGAGCCTGGAGACTGGCAGGTGCTGGCGGCGGAGGCCGATCCGCAAGCCTGGCAGGCCTGCGAACATGCCTGGCGCGGCGTGCTGGACTATGTGCGCAAGGCCGTGGGGCAGCACCGGGCGCGCTATCCGCTCTATCAGCGCCTGCAAGCCACGATGACGGCGGAGCATATCGATTCCTTCACCAGCCTGCCCGTGTTCACCGAGCAGTACAACGACTGGTGGGACAGCGACCGCAATGGCTACTGGGAGGGAGAGGTCTGGGTGGGCGCCCGACAGCCCTGCATGCACGACGGAGAGCCCTGGGGCCGTGCGCTGAAATACAGCTGGCGCAACGGTGACGATGCACCGGGCGATGACGAAGACAACGCCCACAGCGCCTACCAGATCGACGTGGACGAGGCGCGCGAAGGGCCTGCCGCCGTCGGGTTCAGCTACACCCAGCGCCAAAGCGAAAGCCGCGCGCCACTGCCGCGATGCGCCGCCGACCACATTGCACGCCTGCTGCGCTTTCACAGCCTGGTGCAGGCGCGCATCCGGACACGGTACGACAAGGTGCCGGCCCCGCAGGCCGAGGCCCACGACGCCCCACCCGCCGCGCAACGGCCTGCCACGCCACGGCCGGTGGTCGATCCGCCCCACGAGGGAGGGCTGGAGGGGCGTTGAAGCAACCGGCACGCCCGCAAGCCAGCACGCCCGCACGGCGCGAGAACATGGGGTTGTGGGCTACCGCGCGGGATGGGGCGATGAGGCAGGCTGGGCCAGCCGTGCCAGCCACTGGGCATCGGGCTCGGGGTGGCTGAACAGGTAGCCCTGGTAGACGATGTCCGGTGCGCGCTGGCGCAGGAAGTCGGCCTGCGCCTGGGTCTCCACCCCCTCGGCCACCACGCGCAGGCCAAAGTGCCGGGCCACCGACAAGATGCCCTCGACCAGCACGCCATCGTCGGCATTGGTGGGGGCCTCGTGCACAAACGACCGGTCGATCTTCAGCTCCTGGATCGGCAGGCGCTTGAGGTAGGCCAGCGACGAATACCCGGTGCCAAAGTCGTCCAGCGACATGTCCACTCCCAGCGCAGCCAGGGCACGCATTTTGGCCACCGCGTCGTCAAAGTCGTCGATCACCAGGCCCTCGGTCACCTCCAGCGTCAGCAGCCGGGGGTCAGCGCCCGTGGCGGCCAGCACCGCCTGCAGTTGCCCCACAAAGCCCGTCTGGCGAAACTGCCGGGCGCTGAGGTTGACCGACAGCCGCAGTCGCCGCTCGCTGAACACCGGCTGCGCCAGCAGCGCGCAGGCACGGGCCAGCACCCATTCGCCCAGGCTGACGATGAGGTCGGACTCCTCGGCCACCGGGATGAAAATACCCGGCGCCACCAGGCCGTCACGCGGGTGTTGCCAGCGCACCAGCACCTCGGCCCCGATGATCTGGCCCGACACATCGACCTGCGATTGCAGGTGCAGCCGCAGCTCGCCCGCGCCAATGGCGTGGCGCAGCTCGCGCTCCACCCGAAAGCGCTGCTCGGCCGCCTCGCCCATGCCCTGTTCAAAAAAGGCGGCCTGGCCGCCACCGGCCTGCTTGGCCCGGTGCAGCGCGGTGCCCGCGCGCCGCAGCGCGTCGTGGGCGCCGTCGTCCGACGTTTGCGGGTACAGGGTGATGCCTACACTGGCGCCCAGTTGCGCGTCCTGCGCGTCGCCTTCCAGGCGCAGCGGGCGCAGCAAGGTGGTCTGCAGCTTTTCGGCAAAGGCCAGTGCGTGGCGGCCCGCCAGAGAGGCATCGGCCCCCAGTCCATGCAGCACCACGGCAAACTCGTCGCCCGCCACCCGCACCAGCAGGTCCTGCGGGGGCAGGATCTCGGACAGGCGCAGCGCCACGGCACACAGCAGGCGGTCGCCCATTTCGCTGCCGCGCGCGTCGTTGAAGGTGGTGAAGCGGTCCAGGTCCAGCAGCAGCAGGGCATGCTGGGTGGACGGTACCCGCCCGGGGCGCCCACGCAGCGCATGCAGGCGCTCCATCAGCGTGGAGCGGTTGGGCAGGCTGGTGAGGCTGTCGAAATGCACCAGGCGATGGATCTCGTCGGCTGCGCGCTTGCGCTCGGTGATGTCCTGCTTGAGCTCCACGTAATGGCTCACGCGGCCATCGGTCTGGCGGATGGGCGCCACCACCACGGACTCGATCAATGCCTGGCCGTCCTTGCGGTAATTGACCTGCTCGCCCGCCCAGCTGTCGCCGCGCGCCAGCGTGGTGCGCAGGCCCTCGCGCTGCGCGGGCGCCAGGCCGTTGCTGGAGTAGTCTGCCGAGGCGCCGCCCACCACCTCGTCGCGCGTGTAGCCCGTGCGGCGCACAAAGGCGTCGTTCACGTACTCGATGTCCTCGCGCAGATCGGTGATGACAATGGCCTCGGGGCTTTGCTCCACGGCCCGCAGCAGCTTGCGCAGCGACGCCTCGCTGGCCGCCAGGTGGGCCGCGGTCTGCTGGGCCTCGCGCACCCGGCTCATGTAGTTGCGGCGCGACAGCAGCGTGGCAGCGGCCGTCAGCGCCAGGATGCCGGCAAGGTACACCGCACCCGCCAGCCGGTTGGCCACCTGCACCGGCTTGAGCAGGCCCTGGATGTCCGCCCAGATGAAGCCCAGGAACAACAGGGCCGTGAGCCCCACCAGCGTCAGCGTGGCACGCACGCCCAGCAGCCATCCGGCCAGCACGATGATCACGGGGTAGTTCAGCAGGTTGGGGCCGTTCACGCCGCCATTGCGCGCCGCCACCAGCGACACGAACACCCACACGCCCCACACCAGCAGATGGGTGGCCAGCGTCCAGCGCCGCCAGCGCGCCAGCAGCAGGGTCGTGCCACCAATGCAGCCAACCACAAGGTTCAGGGCCACACGCACCGGCTGCACGGGCTGGTCCCACAGCAGCAGCAGGCCGATGACAAAACCCAGCAACATCACGGACCAGCCCGCCACCCGCACCAGGTGGCGCGTTGTGGCGTCTTCGTGGTCTGGCAGCGGAACGGCGGGGGCTTCGGCCATGGCGACGGGAAGTGCGGGGGAGGAAACCATCGTAACCGCAGGCACGGAAAACGCCCACGAACAAAACGCCGCTGGCGTGGCTGCGGCGCCCGCCCATCGGCATCGGCTTTGGTATCCCCAGGCTCCGTCGCCAGCGTCAGCACGGGATGGCCTGCAGCGCCTGCCGGCCCGCAGGCACAGGCCGGGTCACTCAGTCCACGTCGCTGTCCGGCGCGGGCTCGCGCACGCCAGAGCCCTTGCCCTTGGCCTTGGCGCGCGCGTCCTTCTTGGCCTGGCGCTTGGCGTCCTCGGCCAGGCCGGCAGCGCGCCAGGCCAAGAA
>DATLGV010000763.1:0-2936 GCA_035540275.1 Acidovorax sp.
GCAGTCTTTTGCGCGAGCTGGCCTGCTTTTCCAGCAGCGCACAGGCTTCGGGCAGGGTGCGCGACGCTGCCAGCGCGCGCGCAATGCGTTTGCGAATGTCGGCATGCAGGATGGCGTTGCCATACAGCCCCGGCACGGCGAAGGCCAGTAGCGCAAACGCGCTCAGCACCCCCAGTTCGATGCCCACGGGCCAGTGCAAGAACGAGCGGCCCACGCCAAACACGATCAGTGCCAGCCCCTCGGCCGCCGCCACATAGACCAGCGCTGCGCCCCACAGCTGGCGAAACAGCATCCAGTTCAAGGTGCACAGGCAGGCGGCCCAGTTCCAGGTGGTGGTCGTGCGGCCGGTGTCGTCAAAGCGCTCGAACACCTTCAGGTAGTAGTCCGTATTCACGGGTCCCAGGGCCAGGCGCGATAGGGCCGCCATGGCGTTGTCGGACGGCGAATCGAGTGACATGGCGGGGATGACGGAGGCGACTGGATCCGTGTGGTCGAGCATGGTCGGATTCTGTCATGCACCGACCCATGTGCCACCTGCCAAGTCGCAAGGTGCTGCGCTGCAGGTCGGCCGCGCCGCGTCGCCAGCGCGCGATGGGGCGGCGCGGCGGATTTCTTGGCGTGTGCGCACCGCGTGCGGCGGGTTTTGCGGTGGGTTCGGCTGTAGTTCCGGCGATGCGCTTTGTGCGGCACAGCCTGCGAAGAATGGAGCGGACGGACCACTGCCTGCCGCCCGTCGGCTCCGGGTTTTCCCTTGAGTAGTTGGGCGACTGTGCGGACCGCCGCTGCTTGCCTACAGTGCTTGCCATCGCGCCGTCGTGGCGCACTTCAGCGGAGGATGGACATGGGTGCAGCGATCGTGGGTTGGGCGCATTTGCCGTTTGGCCGGCTGGGTCGCCTGGGGCTGGAAGACCTCATCACGCGCGCGGGCCGCGAGGCCCTGCAAACGCCTTGGGGCGGGCTCAAGGCCAAGGGCCACCCGATGGGCGCTACGGGTGTGTCGATGCATGTGGTGTCGGCCATGCAGCTCATGGGCGAGGCGGGCGACCTGCAGGTGCCTGGCGCCACGCTGGCGGGCGTGTTCAACAGCTGCGGATCGGCCGTGGCCAACTACGCAAGCATTCTGGAGCCCGCCCGATGAACATTGCCCACCTGCTGCGCCGCAGCGCCTTGCTGCACGCCCACCAGCCCGCGTTGCTGCATGGCGACCAGGTGCTGTGGAGCTACGGCACGCTGGCCGCCCGCACCGCTGCGCTGGCCGCCCATTTGCGCACGCGCTGTGGCGTGGCCCCGGGCGACCGCGTGGCCATCTACGCCGCCAATGCGCCCGAATATCTGGAGGCCCTGCACGCCATCCTGTGGGCAGGGGCCGTGTCGGTGCCAGTCAACTACAAGCTGCATGCCAAAGAACTCGCCTACGTGCTGAGCGACTCGGGCGCGCGCGTGGTGCTGACCTCTGAAGCGCTGGCCCCCGCCGTGCGCGAGGCCGGGGCGCCTCAGGACGCGGTGCTGGTCTTCGGCTCCGACGCATACCGCGCCGCAGTCGCCCACGCGCCCATGGACGTGTGCGACCGTGCGCCGCACGACGTGGCGTCGCTGTTCTACACCTCGGGCACCACCGGCCGCCCCAAGGGCGTGATGCAGACCCACCGCAACCTGCTGGCCATGACGGCCTGCTACTTCACCGATGTGGACGACATCCTGCCCGGCGACGCCATGGTCTACGCCGCGCCCATGTCGCACGGCGCAGGGCTCTACAACTACGCCCAGGTGCTGCGCGGCGAACGGCATGTGGTGCCGCTGTCGGGCGGGTTCGAGCCGGCCGAACTGGTACAGCTCGCGGCCAGCGTGGGCCAGCTCACGCTGTTTGCCGCACCCACCATGGTGCACCGCCTGGTGGACCATGTGCGCGCCACGGGCGCCGACGTGTCGGGCTTCAAGACCATCGTCTACGGCGGCGGCCCCATGTACGCCGACGACCTGCGCAACGCCCTGGCCGTGATGGGCAACCGCTTTGCACAGATCTACGGCCAGGGCGAAAGCCCCATGACCATCACCGCCCTGTCGCGCGCCCAGCTGGCCGACCGTGACCACCCGCGCTGGGCCGAGCGCATGGTGTCGGTGGGCGTGGCGCAGTCGCTGGTCGAGGTGCGCGTGGTCGATGCCGCAGGCCAGCCCGTGCCCACTGGCGAGACCGGCGAGGTGGTGGTGCGCGGCGACACCGTGATGCCCGGCTACTGGAACAACCCCACCGCCACGGCGCAGACCCTGCGCGACGGCTGGCTCTGCACCGGCGACATGGGCGCGCTGGATGCCGACGGCTTCCTCACGCTCAAGGACCGGTCCAAAGACGTGATCATCTCCGGCGGCAGCAACATCTACCCGCGCGAGGTCGAAGAGGTGCTGCTGCTCCATCCCCAGGTGCGCGAGGTCGCCGTGGTGGGGCAACGCGATGCGGAATGGGGCGAGGTGGTGGTGGCCTTCCTGGTCGCAGGAGAGGGCGGTGCCGTGCCCGGGGCGGAGCTGGATGCGCTGTGCCTGGAACACATTGCGCGGTTCAAGCGGCCCAAGGAATACCGGTGGGTGGAGGCGCTGCCGAAGAATGCCTATGGGAAGGTGTTGAAGACGGAGTTGCGGGCCAAGAGCTAGTGCTGCTCCGGTGCGGCACGATAGGCAGTAGCGTGTCGAGACTCCCTGCTATCACGGCTGGTCTTCGTCGGCGGGTTGTTTGCGGACAGGTGTCCGCGCAAGTTCGGACGGTTTTCAAACCGGCTTTCGACACCATCGCCAGAACGTTGACCTGCTGACCCCCAGCTCTGCAGCGGCTGCGCCGGTGCGTCCGCCATGGCGCTCCAGCGCTGCCAGGGCCATTATGTGCCGATCGGGTTTTTCTGGCGGCTGCTCTGGGGTCGCCAGAGCAGCTGGGGCTTGTTCAATGT
>DATLGV010000764.1:0-1593 GCA_035540275.1 Acidovorax sp.
CAGCAACACTGGCAGGCGCAGGCCGATGCGGGCCTGGGCTGTGTGACGGTGGGCGACTTTGCGCTGTACGACCATGTGGCCAACCACATCCAGCTGCTGGGCTGCGAGCCTGCGCGCTTTGGCTTTGACGCCCACACGCCCGAGGTAGCCCGCTACTTTGCGATGGCGCGGGGCGTGTCGGCCCACGCCGCCGACGATCACGCGGGCTGCAGCGCCGGTTGCACCGCGAAGCACCACACCCCAGGCCAGCCCGCGCTGGAGATGACCAAGTGGTTTGACACCAACTACCACTACCTCGTGCCCGAGTTCAGCGCCCACACCCAGTTCCACCTGGCCAGCGAGCGCCTGTTTGCCGAAGTGGCCGAGGCCCAGGCGCTGGGCCACCGCGTCAAGGCCGTGCTGCTGGGGCCGCTGAGCTTTTTGTGGCTGGGCAAATCCAAGACGGCCGGTTTTGACCGCTTCAGCCTGCTGGAGTCGCTGATGCCGGTGTACGAGGCCGTGCTGGCTCGCCTGAAGGCCCAGGGCGTGGAATGGGTGCAGATCGACGAGCCCATCCTGGGCCTGGACCTGCCCGATGCGTGGCGCCACGCCTTTGAGCCCAGCTACTGGCAGCTGGCCCGCAGCGCGCCCAAGCTGCTGCTGGCCACCTACTTCTCGCCCCTGGCCGAAAACCTGCGCCTGGCCTGCCAGCTGCCCGTGGCGGGCCTGCATGTGGATGCCGTGCGCGCACCCGACGAACTGGTGGGCGTGGCCGACTGGCTGCCCTCGCACAAGGTGCTGTCGGTGGGCATCGTGGACGGCCGCAACATCTGGCGCACCGACCTGGATGCCGCGCTGCAAAAGCTGCGGCCTATAGCTGACAAGCACCAGGGCGAGCTGTGGCTGGCGCCGTCGTGCTCGCTGCTGCACGTGCCGTTCAGCCTGCAGGCCGAAACGCAACTGGATGCCGAGGTGAAATCCTGGCTGGCGTTTGCGGTGGAAAAACTGGACGAACTGCGCGTTCTGTCTACCGCCTTGTTGCAGGGCGAAGCGGCCGTGGACGACGAACTGCACGCCGCCCGCACCGCCCAGGCCGCCCGCCGCGCCAGCCCGCGTGTGCACCGCGCCACCGTGGCCGCGCGCATTGCCGCCGCCGCACCGGGCGCCGACCAGCGTGCCAGCGCCTTCCCCACACGGCAAAAGGCCCAGCGTGCGCGGCTCAAGCTGCCGCTGCTGCCTACCACCACCATTGGCTCGTTCCCGCAGACGGCAGAGATCCGCGCGGCCCGCGCCGCCTTCAAGCGCGGTGCGCTCGACGCCACGCACTACCGACAGAAGATGGAAGCGGAAATCGCCCTGGCCGTGCGCAAGCAGGAAGCCCTGGGCATTGACGTGCTGGTACACGGCGAGGCCGAGCGCAACGACATGGTCGAATACTTTGGCGAGCAGCTGGACGGCTTTGCCTTCACCGCCAACGGCTGGGTGCAAAGCTATGGCTCGCGCTGCGTGAAGCCGCCCATAGTCGTAGGCGACGTGGCCCGCCCCGCCCCCATGACGGTGGCCTGGACGCAATACGCGCAGAGCCTGACCACCAGGCCCATGAAGGGCATGCTC
>DATLGV010000765.1:0-5260 GCA_035540275.1 Acidovorax sp.
GCGCAAAGCCGCCCCGGTCGTGGAAGGCTACCAGTTTGAAGACGTGGTGTCCGGTCGTTTCGACGAGGAAGATGCCTCTGCTGATGCAGTGCCGCCGAAGCGGGTGCTGCTGCCGCAGGTCGAAACGCCTAAATTGCACAAGGTGCTGGCCCAGGCCGGTCTGGGGTCGCGTCTCGAGATGGAGCAATTGATCCTGGAAGGGCGCATCTCGGTCAACAACGAACCTGCCCACATCGGTCAGCGCATCCAGTTTGGCGATCAGGTCAAGGTCAACGGCAAGCCGATCCGCTATCGCATCGATCCCCCCCCGGCGCGCGTGATTGCCTATCACAAGCCTGTGGGCGAGGTCGTGACCCATGACGATCCCCAAAACCGCCCCACCGTCTTCCGCAAGCTGCCCCGGCTCATGCAGGGCAAGTGGCAGTCGGTAGGGCGCCTGGACCTGAATACCGAAGGTCTGTTGCTGTTCACCAGCTCGGGCGAGCTGGCCAACAAGCTGATGCATCCCCGCTTCGGGCTGGAGCGTGAGTACGCAGTGCGGGTGCTGGGCGCGCTGAGCAACGAGGAAAAGCAGAAGCTGCTGGATGGCGTGCGCCTGGATGACGGCATGGCATCGTTCGGCTCCATCGAGGACGGTGGTGGCGAGGGATCCAATTGCTGGTACCGGGTGACCATCTCCGAAGGGCGCAACCGCGAAGTGCGCCGCATGCTCGAATCGGTAGGCCATGCGGTCAGCCGCCTGATCCGTATCCGCTACGGTGCCATGGTGCTGCCGCGCGGTCTCAAGCGCGGAGCGTGGCTGGAGCTGGACGAGAGCGATATCCGCGCCCTGGTTCAGGCTGCAGGCGCCGGGCGCCCTGAGCCGGTTGAGGGGCGTCCCGAGGGGGGCGGTGCGGGCGGGCGCAACGGCAGGTCGCGCAACCGTGGCCGTGGTGGCCCACGGGGTGATGGCTCACGCCGCGACATGTCGCCACCGGCAGTCCCAGGTGGTTCTCGTGGCCAGAAGCCGCGCCGCGATGGTGGTCAGGGGCCCGCCCGTGGCAACAATGCGGCAGGGGGTGATCGTCAGCGGGGAGGCGCAGCACAGCCCGATCCGATGAAGACCTCGGTGGGTTACATCGGCATGGACAGTCTTTCTCGCCACCGCCAGGACAAACGCCGCCCCGGTGGCGGTGGGTCCCGGCGTGGAGGTGGTGGGCGCTGATCGCCACTGCCGTCATACTCACCGGTTAGAATCGAGGGCTTTGTCCGGTGGACAAACGAATCGCTGCAACAACCATTCAGGAAATCAACATGGCAATCGAACGCACTCTCTCCATCATCAAGCCCGACGCAGTGGCCAAGAACGTCATCGGCCAGATCTACGCCCGCTTTGAAGCCGCCGGCCTCAAGATCGTGGCTGCCCGCATGGCCCACCTGTCCCGCCTGGAAGCCGAACAGTTCTACGCAGTGCACAAAGAGCGTCCTTTCTTCAAGGATCTGGTGGACTTCATGATCTCCGGCCCTGTGATGATCCAGGCCCTGGAAGGCGAGAATGCCATCCTGAAGAACCGCGAACTCATGGGCGCTACGGACCCCAAGAAGGCCGAAGCCGGCACCATCCGCGCCGACTTTGCTGACAGCATCGATGCCAATGCCGTGCACGGTTCCGACGCTGCTGAAACAGCCCAGGCAGAAGTGGCTTTCTTCTTCCCCGGCCTGAACATCTACTCGCGCTGAGATGCCGATGCTCCCCATGCCTGTTCCCGTCAATGCGGGGAGACTGTGTCATGGGGGGAGTTGTGCCTGCTCTCTGGAGAGTCCGGCACCATGAGCACGAACCTGCTGGAATTCGACCTCGACGGCCTGGCTGCGTTTTGTGAGCGGCTGGGGGAAAAGCGGTTTCGCGCCACCCAGCTGTTTCGCTGGATACACCAGCGCGGTGCCAGTGATTTCGATGCCATGAGCGACCTGGCCAAAGCCTTGCGCGACAAACTCAAGGGGTGCGCGCGGGTGGAGGCCTTGCCCGTCATTTCCGAGCATGTCTCCTCGGATGGCACGGTGAAGTGGCTGTTTGACGTGGGTGATGGCAATGCCGTGGAGGCAGTGTTCATCCCCGAGGACGACCGTGGAACCCTCTGCGTGTCGTCGCAGGCGGGTTGTGCGGTGGGGTGCCGTTTCTGTTCCACGGGCCACCAGGGTTTCAGTCGCAACCTGACCACGGGCGAAATCGTTGCCCAGCTCTGGTTTGCCGAGCACGCCTTGCGCAAACGCCTGCAGACGGAAGACCGCGTGATCTCGAACGTGGTCATGATGGGCATGGGTGAGCCGCTGCAGAATTATTCGGCACTGGTGCCTGCGTTGCGCGTGATGCTGGACGACCACGGTTATGGCCTGTCGCGGCGCCGTGTGACGGTATCCACTTCGGGCGTGGTTCCCATGATGGACCGTCTTGCACAAGACTGCGCCGTGGCGTTGGCTGTGTCTCTGCATGCGCCCAACGACCCCCTGCGGGATAACCTGGTGCCCTTGAATCGCAAGTACCCGATTCATGAGCTGCTGGATGCCTGCAACCGCTACCTGGAGCACGCGCCCCGCGATTTCATTACATTCGAGTACTGCATGCTCGATGGTGTCAATGACCAGGCAGACCATGCCCGCCAGTTGATCGACTTGGTCAAACGCAGCGGTATTCGTTGCAAATTCAATCTGATTCCTTTTAATCCTTTTCCCGCATCGGGGCTGTTGCGGTCGCCGCAGAATCAGGTGCTGGCCTTTGCCAAGATCTTGAGCGATGCTGGCATCGTTACCACGGTGCGCAAGACGCGCGGTGATGACATCGATGCCGCATGTGGTCAGTTGGCGGGAGATGTCAAGGACCGCACGCGGGCTGCCGAGCGCATGGCAAAGCAGCGCACAATCGTGCTCAAACCGGTGACTTGATCAGGCGGTCGGCACACTTCAAGGAGGCTCTACATGGCGGGATTGGTTGGACGCTGGCAGCAGTTTGGCCGCTGGACACTCACGGCATGCAGTGCAGTGGTTTGCGTATGGGTGCTGCAGGGTTGTGCGACAAACACGTCGTCGGCCGCCAGTGATGCCGATGCGGGGTTGGTGACGCCATCCGATGAGCCCGAGTCGCGGCGCCGGGCCCGCATCCGGCTGGAGCTGGCCTCCAATTATTTCGAATTGGGGCAGACGGCGGTGGCTTTGGATGAGGTCAAGCAGTCGCTGTCTGCGGACCCGTCGTACGCCGACGCGTTCAATCTGCGCGGCCTGATTTTCATGCGCCTGAGTGACTATGCGCAGGCAGAAGACAGTTTCCGCCGCGCCTTGTCGTTGCGCGGGAACGACTCCAACGTACTGCACAACTACGGCTGGCTGATGTGCCAGCAGCAGAAGTATGTGCAAGCCGATGAGTATTTTGTGCGAGCCCTTGCCAATCCCGCCTACACGGCGCGGGGCAAGACATGGATGGCCAGGGGCCTGTGCCAGTCGGGGGCTGGTCAGTTCCCCGAAGCGGAGCAGTCATTCCTGAAGGCCTATGAATTTGATGCTGCGAATCCGGTGGTCGGTTACCACCTTGCAGCCCTATTGCTGCGGCGCAACGAGTTGTCGCGCGCGCAGTTTTACATTCGACGGCTCAACAACAGTGATTTCGCCAACTCCGAATCGCTGTGGCTGGGGATCAAGGTGGAGCGCGCTTTGGGCGACACCGTGGCAATGAGGCAACTGGCTGCCCAGTTGCGCAAGCGCTTCCCGGATTCCCGGGAGCTGGGTGCATACGAACGCGGGGCTTTCAATGAGTGAGGTGGCGGAGAGTGGAATGACAGCGGGTGGCTTGCTCAAGGAAGCCCGGCAGGCGGCAGGCATGCACATCGCGGCTTTGGCCGTGGCGCTGAAGGTACCCGTGAGTAAGCTGGAAGCCCTGGAGGCGGACAACTACACGGTGTTGCCAGACACCGTATTCGTGCGGGCTCTTGCGTCGAGCGTGTGCCGCACCCTCAAGGTGGACCCCGCGCCTATTCTGTCTTTGTTGCCGCAAAGTCAAAGCCCCCGCTTGTCCGTTGACAGCGCCGGTATCAACGCGCCTGTCAAGGGAAGCGTGGGCAAATCGTCGGTCTCCTCTTCGGCGTCGTTCGCGGGTTCGGGTTCAGGATCGCGTTCTGTGGTCCTGGTTGTCCTTGCGCTTTTGGTGGGGGCTGTGGTCTTGTTCTTCGTCCCCCGGCATTCCACCACAGGGGATTCTGCGGATCCGGTACCCGTGGCGGTACCTGATGCTTTGCCGGCCAACGCTTCAGAGCCTGTTCCTGCAGCAGCGCTGCCATCAACGGCGGAACGTCCCGCCGACATGCCTTCTTCTGCGCTGCCTGCCGCTGCCCTGGCGGCTTCTGTGCCCGCGTCTGCAGCTCCTTCTGCCGCGGGCCCGGCATCACCTGCTGCCCTTGCCGGTGGCGTGGCGGTCGGCAACGCCCCGCTCGCCGATGGCGCGTCAGAGGCTTCCTCTGACGCCCTGGTGTTGCGTGCGCGCAGTCCCTCGTGGGTGCAGGTTCGAGACGCCAATGGCGCACTGGCATTGCAACGCAACCTGGCGGCGGGAGAGTCGGTATCGGTATCGGCGCCCACTCCACTGGCAGTGGTTATCGGCCGCGCGGACGTGACCGAGGTGATGGTTCGTGGAAAGCCGTTTGATCTGACGGCGGTCGCTCGTGAAAACGTGGCGCGTTTCGAGGTGAAATAGTGGAAAACTCCCCGCTTGATTTTGGGCCGATAGCGATTGCCTCCCCGTTGCCCCGGCGTTCACGCCAGGCCAAAGTCGCCTGGGGTTCGCGTGTGGTGACGGTGGGGGGCGATGCCCCTGTGCGCGTGCAGTCCATGACCAACACCGACACCGTCGATGCCATCGGGACGGCGATTCAGGTGAAGGAACTGGCCCAGGCGGGTTCGGAGTTTGTCCGCATCACAGTCAATACCCCCGAGGCCGCTGCGGCGGTACCCTATATCCGCGAGCAACTGGATCGCATGGGTGAGAGTGTTCCTCTGGTGGGCGATTTCCATTACAACGGGCACCGCCTGCTCACCGAGTTTCCGGATTGTGCCCAGGCCTTGTCCAAATACCGAATCAACCCTGGCAACGTGGGCAAGGGTGACAAGCGCGACAAGCAGTTTGGCCAGATGATCGAGGCTGCCATGCGCTGGAACAAGGCGGTGCGCATCGGTGTCAACTGGGGCAGTCTCGATCAGGAGTTGTTGGCTGAACTGATGGATACCAACAGCCGCC
>DATLGV010000766.1:0-1829 GCA_035540275.1 Acidovorax sp.
TCCACCAGCGTGCGGATAAAGCTCGGCTCCACACGCGGGCGACCAATGCCTTCAATGCGTGATCCTGGCGCCGTCAGCGCCGCATCGCCTGTGCGGTGGTAGGCGCTGAACACCGACCCGGCCGGGTCGGCTACACACACCTGCGTGGCATGTCGCTGGTAGCGCACATAGCGCCCAATCGTGGCGCTGGTGCCGCCCGTGCCCGCACCCACCACAATCCAGCGCGGCACAGGGTGAGGTTCGCGCGCCATCTGCGTGAACATGCTCTCGGCAATGTTGTTGTTGCCCCGCCAGTCGGTCGCGCGCTCGGCATAGGTGAACTGGTCCATGTAGTGGCCGCCCGTCTCCTCGGCAATCGCGCGGGCCGCGTCATACACCGCGCCCGCGCTGTCCACAAAGTGGCAGCGCCCGCCATGGAACTCGATCTGCGCGATTTTCTCGGGCGACGTGCTGCGCGGCATCACCGCCACAAACGGCAGCCCCAGCAGCCGCGCAAAGTAGGCCTCGCTCACCGCTGTGGAACCGCTGGAGGATTCAACGATGGTCGAGCCCTCATGCACCCAGCCATTGCACAGCGCATACAAAAACAGCGACCGCGCCAGCCGGTGCTTCAGGCTGCCCGTGGGGTGGGTGGATTCGTCCTTGAGGTACAGGTCAATGCCATGCGCGGCGAAGGCGGGCAGGCGCAGCGGGATCAGGTGCGTGTCGGCACTGCGCTGGTAGTCGGCTTCGATGCGGGCGATGGCGGTATGCAGCCAGGCGTCTGCATGTGCAAGAAGAGGAGGCGTTGCAGTCATGGGTGGATTGTCTCCCAGGGGCATGCCACGCACTCTCTACAGTCACCAATCTTCCTTCACCGCCATCACCGCATCTCGCCCCGCCGCCGCCCGCCCCGCCAGCCAAGCCGTCACCGTGCCCGACACCACAACGGCAGCACACAGCGCAACCAACCTCCCCCCTGGCACCGCCAAATCCATCGTCCAGTGAAAACTCTGCGGGTTGACCACGTGCACCAGCACCACTGAAACGGCCAGCCCCAGCAGCACACCCGCAAACGCGCCCACCGCCGTCCACGCAGCGCCTTCACCCGCCACCACGGTCAGGATCTGCCGCCGCGTGAGGCCCAGGTGGGCGAGCAGGCCGAACTCCTTGCGGCGGGCGAGCACCTGGGCGCTGAAGCTGGCGGCCACGCCGAACAGGCCGATGCCAATGGCGACGGCCTGCAGCCAGTAGGTGACGGCGAAGCTGCGGTCGAAAATGCGCAGCGAGCGCTCGCGGATGGTGGCGGCGGAGCTGAATTCCACGAGGGCCTCGCTACTGTCGCCCGTTGCGGCACCCGCCGCAGTGGAGGGCTGGCGGCCGACTTGCGTGGCAGCGAGCGCGCGGATGGACGCCTGCAGCGCCGATAGATCGGTCCCCTCGCTGGGCCACAGGGCCAGGTCGCTGGTGCGGGCGTCGCCGGTCAGGCGCAGCCACACGGCGCGGTCCATCACCACGGCGCCGGTTTGCCGGGCATAGTCGCGCCAGATGCCTGCTATGTAAAAGATAGCTGCTGGCGCATGATTATCTGGCGCTTGGGCGCTAAAAGCCTTGGAAAGTGCAGGCCACTCCATGCCAGGGCGCAGGCCGTACAGGTCCACCACGGCCTCGCTGATGTACACACCGGTGCGGCCGGGGGGCACGGGCAGGGCCTCGCCCACCAGGGGCAGGGTCTGCGCTGGCTCATCGCCCAAGGGGCGGCTCAGCACCGTGAGCGAGGGCAGGGTGGGGGATAGCTGCAGCGGGCTGGCGCGCAGGGGCTGCACGCGGTCCAGACCCGGCAACTGGGC
>DATLGV010000767.1:0-7863 GCA_035540275.1 Acidovorax sp.
CCGAACGCATCATCGTGGACAACGCGGTGGCCGACGAATTCGTGGCCAAGCTGGGCGCGCGCGCCCAGCTTGGCCACGAATTCGTCGGCCACCGCGTTGTCCACGATGATGCGTTCGGTGGACATGCAGATCTGGCCGGAGTTGGCGAATGCGCCAAATACGGTGCCCGCCACGGCGGCGTCAATGTCCGCATCGTCCAACACCAGCAGCGGGGCCTTGCCGCCCAGCTCCAGCACCACGGGCTTGAGGTACTTGGCGCAGGTCTGCGCAATGATGCGGCCCACCTTGGTGGAGCCGGTGAAGTTGATGCGGCGCACCGCCGGGTGGGCGACGATGGCCTCGACCACGGCACCCGCGTCGGCGGGGGCATTGGTCACAAAGTTCACCACACCGGTGGGCAGGCCCGCCTCCTGCAGCGCTTCGATGATGAGGCCGTGCGTGGCGGGGCACAGCTCCGAGCCCTTCAGGATCACCGTGTTGCCGCAGGCCAGTGGCGTGGCGATGGCGCGCACACCCAGGATGACCGGTGCATTCCACGGCGCAATGCCCAGCACCACGCCCGCCGCCTGGCGCACGCCCATGGCGAGGCTGCCGGGCACGTCGGACGGGATCACCTCGCCTGCAATCTGCGTGGTGAGCGCGGCGGCCTCCTGCAGCAGGCCAGCGGCCAGGTGCACGTTGAAGCCCGCCCACATGCCGGAGGCGCCAGTCTCGGCCGCCATGGCCACGGCAAAGTCGGCCGTGCGGGCCTCCAGCGCGTGCGCGGCCTTGAGCAGCAGAGCGCGGCGGGCGTTGGGGCCCAGGGCGGACCAGGCCGGGAAAGCCTTGGCGGCTGCGTCGGCAGCAGCTTTGGCATCGGCCACGCTGGCGGCCGGGGCCGTGGTGGCCACCGATCCGTCGAGCGGGTTGTGGCGCTCAAACGTGGCGCCGCCGGTGGCTTGCACGCGCTCGCCGTTGATCAGCATGGAAATGGCAGTCATGGATGAAAGCTCCTGAAAAAAAACAGATGAGAAAGAAGGGGGCGTAAGGGGTTTCAGGCCACGCCCAGATAGGCCTGGCGCACCACGTCGGACTGCAGCAGGGTCGATGCTTCGCCCGCGGCCACGATGCGCCCGCGCTCCAGCACATAGCCGCGCTGGGCAATCTGCAGCGCCTTGCGCACGTTCTGCTCGACCATCAGCACCGTCACGCCCTGCGCGGCGATGCGCTGCACGATGGCCAGCAGCTCATCGACCATGCGCGGCGCCAGGCCCAGCGAGGGTTCGTCCAGCATCAGCAGGCGCGGGCCGCTCATCATGGCGCGGGCCACGGCCACCATTTGTTGCTCGCCGCCGCTCATGGTGCCTGCGAGCTGCGTGGCGCGTTCCTTGAGGCGCGGGAAGTCTTCGAACGCCTGGTGCAACCGCTCGGCCCGCACCCGTGATGGCACCAGCCAGCCGCCCAGTTCCAGGTTCTCGGTCACCGTCATCTGCGGGAACAGCTGGCGGCCCTCGGCCACCAGGGCCAGACCGCGCTGCACGCACGTTGTAGCGTTCATCACGGGCAGGTCGCTGCCGTCCAGCGCCACGGTGCCCGTGCGCGGCAGCAGCCCGGCCAGGGCCTTGAGCAGCGTGGTCTTGCCCGCGCCGTTGGGGCCGACGATGACAGTGATGCCGGGTGTGGCCTGCAGCGACAGGTCTTGCAGCACCTGAAAGCCGTGGTAGCCGGTGCTCAGGTTCTGCACGGTGAGGTGTGCGCCGCTCATGCCGTGGCTCCTGGTTCTTTGCCACTGGTCATTTCGTCACCCAGATAGGCCTCGATCACCTGCGGGTCGCGCACCACCTCGGCGGGTGTGCCGTCGGCAATCTTGCGGCCCTGGTGCAGCACCAGCACACGCTCCACGTACTTGAGCAGCGTGGTCACCGCGTGCTCGATCCACACCACCGTCAACCCCCAGTCGTCGCGCAGGCGGCGGATGCGCTGGGCCATGGCGTCCACCTCGGCCTCTGTCAGGCCCGCAGCCACTTCGTCGAGCAGCAGCAGGCGCGGGCGCGTGCCCAGGGCCATGCCGATCTCCAGCAGGCGCTGTTGTGACGGCGTCACGTCGGCAGCGGGGCGGTCGGCCAGGTGCGCGAGGCCCAGCATGGCCAGGATCTCGCCTTCGCTGCGCAGGCCCTCCGGCCCCTGGCGGTGGCGGCCTGCGAACTGCATGCCAAAGCGCACGTTGTCGCGCACCGTCATGTCGGGGAACACGCGCGGCGTCTGGAAGGTGCGCGCAATGCCGTGGGCTGCATAGTGGTGCGGGCCCTTGCCGGTCAGGTTGTCGGTGCCGCTCACCAGCGTGCCCGAAGTGGGTGGCTGCACGCCCGAGATGGCGTTGAAGAACGTGGTCTTGCCCGCGCCGTTGGGGCCGATGATGCCGATCAGTTCGCCCGTGTGCAGCGTGGCGCTCACGCCGTCTACGGCAGTGAGGCCGCCAAAGCGCACGGTCACGGCGTCGATGGTCAACAGGGCTTCAGCCATGGTGTGCCTCCGCAGCCGCAGGCTTGCGCCGCTGCCACAGCGTGGCCAGGCCATTAGGCAGGTACATCACGCACACAATCAGCAGCAGGCCCAGCACCATCATGTAGCCGTAGGGCAGCTGCAGGCGCAGTGTCTCGGCCAGCAGGCTGAACACGATGGCCGCCAGGATGGGGCCGCCCAGGCTGGTGGCGCCGCCAATCAGCGCGATCAGCACGGTCTGGAAGCCGATGAAAGGGCTGAAGACCGCTGCGGGCTCGATGTACGTCCAGCGCACCGCCATGGCTGCGCCCACGGCGCCTGCAAAGGCGGCAGTGATTCCAAAGCCCGCGATCTTGGCCAGGCGCGTGTCCACGCCCAGCGTCTGCGCGCGCTGCTCATCCGCGCCGATGCCCGAGAGCGCCAGGCCAAAGCGGCTGCGCTGGATGGCAATCGCCGTGGCAATGGCGCCCGCCGCAATCAGCAGCACCGTGAGGTACACCGTCTCGTTGCTGGGCACCACCGTGAGCACGCGGCCCACGGTGCCGGACATCTGCTTTTCGACAAAGGTCACCGCGTGGCGGATCAGCTCGGTCATGCCGAAGGTGAGCACCGCAAAGTAGGTGCCGCGCAGGTGCAGCACCGCCGCGCCCATCACCACGGCCACGATGGTGGCGATCAGCGCGCCGCTCAGGATCACCAGCGGCCAGGGCAGCACAGCCAGCAGCGTGGCGCTGGTGTACGCGCCAATGCCAAAGAACGCCGAGGTGGCCAGCGACAGGTAGCGCGTGGCGCCGCAGAACAGCGACCAGCTGGTGGCCAGCGCGATGTACATCAGGCAGCTGAGCAGCACCGAGGCCATGAACTCGGACACCAGCCAGGGCAGGGTGGCGACCACCGCCACCCCCGCAGCCAGCGCTAGCCAGGGCTTGTTGGAATATTGAAGTTTCATTTCTTGCTGAACAAACCGTTGGGGCGCCAGATGAGCACGCCGATGAACACTGCATAGCTCAGCAGCATCTTGAGAGACGGGCTGCTGAAATGCATGCCCAGCGCTTCGACCACGCCCAGCAGCAGCCCACCGGCCAGGCTGCCCGCCAGGCTGCCAAAGCCGCCCAGCGTGATGACGATGAGGGCAGTGACGGTGTAGGGCTCGCCCATGGAGGGCGAAATCTCATACGTCATCGACAGCAGCGCCCCCGCCACGCCCGACAGGCCGAGGCCAATGCCAAACATCATCGGGTGCAGGCGCCGCGTGTTGATGCCCACCAGCTGCGCACCCGTGGGCGACTGCATCAGCGCCCGCACGGCCTTGCCCAGCAAGGTGAGCTTGAGCAGCGCGATCAGCGCGGCCGACAGCGCCAGCGCCACGCCAAACAGCACCAGCTTGTTCTCGGTAAAGCGCATGCCCGCAATCTGCACCGGGTCGGCCAGGTATTCGTACCCGCGCAGGTCGCCGCCCCAGATCAACAGGGCGGTGTTCTGCACCAGGAACATCAGGCCAAAGCCCACCATCAGGCTGCGCGCCTCGAACACATCCACATTCGGTGCGCGCGCCGCCAGGCGCTTGAAGCACAGCGCATGCACCACCACGCCCAAGGCGAACAGTGCGATGAACGCGAGTGGCATCAGCAGCAGCGGCGAGAGGCCCGTGGCCGTGTGCGCCCACCAGGTCAGGAAGGCGCCCAGCATCAGGAACTCGCCGTGCGAGATGTTCATGATGCGCATCAGCCCGTACTGCAGGTTCAGGCCCATGGCCACCAGCGCGTAGATGCCGCCGGTAATGAGGCCACTGGCGACCAGTTCGGCCCAGGAGGTCAGGGACATTCCGTGTTACTTCCAGGCAGGCTTGTTGGTGTTGAGCTGTGCCGTGGCGCGGTCCTTGGGCCACACGACCTCGAAATCGCTGCCTTGCCATTGGCTCACGGTGCCAGGGATCGACGCGTTCTCGCTGCCTGCAAATCGGATGGGGCCCAGGATGGTCTGGAACTCGTTCTTGGCGATGTGCTCGCGCAGCGCCTTGCGGTCCAGGCCGGCCTTTTCGACCGCCTGCTGCAATATCTCCAGGCCCGCCCAGGCGTGGCCGCTGGCCCAGCGGTCGGGCTCCTTGTTGAACTTCTTCACATGGGCGTCGAAGTAGGCCTTGGCGCCGGGGCTGGTCTTCACGCTCCACGATCCCATGCCGATTACGCCCTCGGTGTTGGCCTGCATGACGTTCTTGTACAGCTGGAAGGCCGTGCCCACCGAGGCGTAGAAGAACTTGGGGTTCAGCCCCACCTCGCGCGCCTGGCGGCTGGCCAGGATGGTGTCGGGCGGGTAGGTGATGCCGATGAAGGCGTCAGGGTTCTGGTCCTTGATGCCGCGCAGCACGGGCGCCAGGTCCTTCACGCCCAGCGGGTAGCTCTTGCGCTCCAGCACCTGGATGCTGGTCTTCTTGAGCGCGTTGTTCAGCGCGGCGAAGTTCTCGAGGCCAAAGAGGTCGTCCATGTAGACGATGGCAATGGTTTTGACGTTGTGGGCCACCAGCATGTCCACCAGCGCGCCCATCATCTTGTCGGGCTGCTGCAGCAGCGAGAAGAAGTAGGGCAGGTTCATGTCGATCAGCTTGCGCGACAGCGCCGTGGGCGCCAGCAGCGGGTAGCCAAAGCGGTTGGCCAGCGGCGCGATGGCGAAGTTGGCGCCCGAGCCCCAGGGCGGCAGGATCAGGTCCACCTTGTCGCTGCCCATCAGCTTTTCGTAGGTGCGCACGCAGGTTTCGGTTTCGCTGCGGTCGTCGTAGCCGATGAGTTCAATGGGGCGCTTGGTGCCCTTCACGTTCAGGCCGCCCGCCGCGTTCACCTGCTCGGCCCACAGCAGGTAGTTGGGCTCCTGGCTCACCTGCGCGCCGGCCGCCCAGGGGCCTGTGCGGGCAATCGCATAGCCAATGCGGATGGGGGCTGCACTGCTGCCCTGGGCCCACAGCTGCGGGGCCACGGCCAGGGTGCCGACCGTGGCGGCGGCGCCTTTGATCCACTGGCGCTTGGAGGGTTGGTGTGCTGTCATTGTGTGTCTCCTCGGATGGGGCCTGCGTGGTGCACGCCGTGCCGGGAATCGTAGGGAGGCGGGTCCCAGCGCGCTGCGCTGAGCGTGCACAAAACGCTTGCCTCAGCGTGCAGGCGGCAGCGGGTTTACCCGGATTTCCCTCGGTGGCAGGGGGTAACGGGGCGCCGGATAATTCAGCCGCATAACCATCAGGCTTGCGCAACCCCGCACTGGAGACACCATGGCCCACCCCCTGACCGAGGTATCCACCGACGCCGTGCCCGCGCGTGACCGCCTGCACCTGTGGGGCGATGCCGTGTGGCGCCTGATTGGCGGGCTGGAGTCGGACGCCTTTGGCGACGAGGCCTTTGCGGGCCACATCACCTCGGGCCAGGCGGGCTATGTGAACCTGTGCCAGCTGGACGTGAGCCGCCACCGCGTGGTGCGCACCCCCAGCCTCATCCGGGGCAGCGACCGGGCCTACATCAAGGTGGTGGCGCAGTTGGAGGGGCGTGCGTGCTTCGAGCAGAACGGGCGTCAGGTGTGGCTGTCGCCCGGCGAGTGGAGCGTGTACGACACCACGCGCGCCTACGCCGTGAGCAACCCCGAGGCCGTGCGGCAGATGGTGCTGATGATCCCCAAGGAACAGCTGCCCGAGCGCAAGCTCAAGCTCGACGACCTGATGGTGCAGCGCTTTTCGGGCACCACGGGCGTGTCGCGCCTTGCGTGGGACACCATGCGCGCCGCGTTTGCCGAGCTGCCCACCATGTCCGACGCCGCCGCCGATGGCGTGGCCGACGTGATCACGCACCTGGTGCAGCTGTCGCTGCTGGAGCGCAACGGCCAGCACAGCGCGCTGTCGCAGCGCGAGGCGCTCAAGGACCGCATCCTGCAGTACATCGACCGCCACCTGGGCGACCCCGATCTCACCATCGACCGCATGGCCCAGGCGCTCAACTGCAGCAAGCGGCACCTGTACAACGCGCTGGCCGACGGCGACGAAACCCTGGCCGCCATGATCCAGCGCCGACGGCTGGAGGCCTGCCTGCGCGACCTGCGCCACCCGGCGCATGCGGGGCGCTCGGTCACGGACATTGCGCTGTCCTGGGGCTTCAGCAACAGCGCGCACTTCAGCCGCGCCTTTCGCGCCCACGTGGGGTGCAGCCCCAGCGAGTACCGCATACGCGGCAGCGGCCTGCTCACGCACTGAAAAGAAGGGCTGAAAAAAAGCAAAAAGCCTGCAGCAGAACGCGCAGGCTTTTTGATGTGCGGAGGGAGGCGGCGTGCGGAATGCCGCCTGGCGCCGCACCGGAGTGCGGGCCGGCCGATTACTGGATGGACAGCGTGGTGGCCCGGCTCACCGGTTCCACCTTGGCCAGGGTCAGCGTCAGCACGCCGTTTTCCAGCTTGGCGCTGCTGTGGGCGGCGTCGATGTCGGCGGCCAGCTCCCAGGCGCGCTGCACCTGGCGGGGCGCACCTTCCACGCTTTGCAGGCGCACCACATTGCCTTCGATGCTGATGGACAGCTGTTCGCGGGCCAGGCCGGGCACGTCCAGCTGCAGGGTGGTGGACTTCTCATCCTGGGTGACCGTGCAGCCGGCCGAATGGGCAGCAGGCTGTGCCATCGCGCCCATCAGAAAACGTTGCAGCGCCAGGTCGGCGGAACGGGGGGCTTGGGCATAAGCGGCGCGGCGGATCACGGGGGCGAAGATCATGGGTAACTCCTATACACTGCGCGGCTCTCGACGTGGTCGCCGCATGGCAGGCAGGTGTGTGCGGCCACGCCGCATTTCAAGGGAAAAATGCCATGAATAAATTGCAATCCGTGGGCTTGAAATCAGGCGCTGCGGCATTACGTCACACCGCTTGGGCGGCCGCACTGGCCCTCGCGGGCGCCGTGGCGTTGGCGCCTGTGGCGCTGGCGCTGGCGCAGGCACCGGCCCCCGCCGCAGTGGCCCAGGCCAAGCCGGTCAAGCTGGCGCTCATCGAAAGCCTCTCGGGCCCGTTCGCCAACACCGGCGAGGCCGTGTACCGCAACATCTA
Organism: Acidovorax sp.; assembly: GCA_035540275.1. Lineage (GTDB taxonomy): Bacteria > Pseudomonadota > Gammaproteobacteria > Burkholderiales > Burkholderiaceae_C > Acidovorax. Next base: position 7,543 of record DATLGV010000767.1, read on the forward strand.
CTGGGCCATGGAGCGCGTGAACGCACGCGGCGGCGTGCAGCTGCCAGTCAGCAGCGGCGGCCCCCGTCCGCTGGCGCTGGAGCGCTACGACAGCAAGGGCCAGAACGAAGAGGCGTTGTCCGCCCTGCGCGCCGCGATTGACGATGGCGCGCAGGTCATCCTGCAGGGCAATTCGTCGTCCACGGCCGCCGTGCTGATCGAGGCCATCAACAAGCACAACGAGCGCGAGCCGAACAAGCGCGTGCTGTTCCTCAACTATTCGGCGGTGGACCCCATCCTCACCAACGAGAAGTGCAGCTTCTGGCACTTCCGCTTCGACGC
>DATLGV010000768.1:0-1871 GCA_035540275.1 Acidovorax sp.
CTGGGCGCCGACGGCAAACCCGTGCCGTTCTACGACGGCGTGGTGGGTGGCCGCTCGGTGGGCGTGCCCGGCACCGTGCGCATGCTGGAGCTGGCGCACAAGCAGCATGGCAAGCTGCCCTGGGCCACGCTGTTCCAGCCCGCCATCACGCTGGCCGAAGGCGGCTTCAAGGTCAGCGCGCGGCTCAACACCCTGGTCAAGGCCGACGCCCACCTCAAGAAGGACCCGGTGGCCGCCGCCTACTTCTACAAGGCCGATGGCGACGCGCGCGATGTGGGCGTCAACCTGCGCAACCCCGAGCTGGCCGCCGTGCTGCGCAAGATTGCCGCCGAAGGCAGCAAGGCCCTGCACGAAGGCGAGATCGCCCAGGCCATCGTCGACAAGGTGCAAAAGCACCCCACCAACCCCGGCAAGCTCAGCCTGGCCGACCTGGCCGGCTACCAGCCCAAGAAGCGCGAGGCGCTGTGCCATGACTACCAGGTGCAAAGCAAGGACTACCGCGTGTGCGGCTTTCCGCCACCCAGTTCCGGGGCCATCGCCATCGGGCAGATCCTGGGCATCCTGAAGAACACCGACGCCGCCGCCAAGCCCCTGCAGGACGGTCTGCCCAGCGCCGACTGGCTGCACCTGTACACCGAAGCCGCGCGCCTGGCCTTTGCCGACCGCGCCCAGTACGTGGCCGACCCCGACTTTGTACAGCCCCCCGCCGGCAGCTGGACCAGCCTGCTCGCGCCCGCCTATCTGGCCGAGCGCGCCAAGCTCATCGGCACCCAGAGCATGAAGGTCGCCCAGCCCGGCAACCCCGGCGCGGTCAAGACGGGCTTTGCGCCCATGCCCGACCAGCCCGAATACGGCACCAGCCACATCAGCATCGTGGACGCGTTCGGCAATGCGGTCGCCATGACCACCACCATCGAGGACCAGTTCGGCGCACGGCAGATGGTGAAAGGATTCTTGCTCAACAACGAACTCACCGACTTCAGCTTCGCGCCCACCGACGCGCAAGGCCAGCCGATTGCCAACCGCGTGCAGCCCGGCAAGCGCCCCCGCTCATCCATGGCGCCCACGCTGGTGTTCGACAAGGCCACGGGCGAGCTGCTGATGAGCGGCGGCAGCCCCGGCGGCGCGGCCATCATCCACTACACAGCCAAGACGCTGTACGGCGTCTTCCAATGGGGTCTGATGCCCCAGCAGGCCATCAACCTGCCCAACTTCGGCTCCATGAATGGCCCCACCCTGCTGGAAGAAAAGCGCTTCCCGCCCGCCACCATCGAAGCCCTGCGCGCCCGCGGCGCCGAGGTACGCGAGATGAACATGACCAGCGGCCTGCAAGCCATCACACGCGGACAGGCGCACGGCAAGAAGCTGTGGATGGGTGGCGCCGACCCGCGGCGTGAAGGGGTGGTGATGGGGGATTGAGGGAGGCGGGCTGGGCGATGCCTCGCCCTCCTTCCCCCGAAACCATGCACGCTGAGATCCAGCTACAGCGAAGGGTCAGGGAGCCCTGCCTCGCTGACAGGCCCTAGCAAACCTCGACTTCGATCTGAGATGGTATTGCTCTGCGAACAGCGTCTCCAACCGGGGAATGAACCTCGGCCCAAGAGACGAGTTGGCGCAGTTCTTCAGCCGAAGTGTCTTTGGCAGCGATAAGAGCGGCAAACAAAACTCAGTGAAGCGGTTCTGGCTAGGCGCTGCGTCGCCAGGCAGTACGGGTAGTACGACAAGACGCGGCAACGACGCCAGAAGAGTTTTGTTAGCTGCTCTTAACGGGCGCCGTCACGCGTGCCGTCGAATGAGGGAGCTGGGCTCGCGGGTGCGGTTGCGCACGCCTTTACGCCCACCGCGCCACCACCCTCGGCACACTGGCCACC
>DATLGV010000769.1:0-3833 GCA_035540275.1 Acidovorax sp.
CTGCCGCTCCCGCGACGCCCAAGACCCGCTGCGCCCCCTGCGCGACCACTTTGCCCTGCCCCCGGGCGTGATCTACCTCGACGGCAATTCGCTGGGCGTGGCGCCCAAGGCCGCCGCCGCGCGCGTGGCCAATGTGGTGAACAGCGAATGGGCCACGGACCTCATCCAGTCGTGGAACACCGCCAGCTGGTTTGACCTGCCCCAGCGCCTGGGCAACCAGCTGGCCCCGCTGATCGGCGCGGGCAAAGATGAAGTGGTGTGCACCGACACCACGTCCATCAACCTCTACAAGGTGCTGAGCACGGCGCTCAACATCGCCCGCGAAGACAGCCCCGCCCGCAAGCGCATCTTGAGCGAGCGCAGCAACTTCCCCACCGACCTCTACATTGCCGAAGGCTTGTGCAAGGAGCGCGGCCTGGAGCTGGTGCTGGTAGAGCCCGAAGAAATTGCCGCTGCGCTGACCAGCGACGTGGCCGTGCTGATGCTCACCCACGTGAACTACCGCACCGGCGCCATGCACGACATGGCCGCCATCACCGCTGCGGCGCACGCCCAGGGCATTCTGTGCGTGTGGGACCTGGCACACAGCGCGGGCGCGGTGCCTGTGGACCTGAACGGCGCAGGCGCCGATTTCTCGATTGGCTGCGGCTACAAGTACCTCAACGGCGGCCCCGGTGCCCCCGCGTTTGTGTGGGTGCACCCGCGCCATGCCGACCGCTTCTGGCAGCCGCTGTCCGGCTGGTGGGGCCACGCTGCACCGTTTGCTTTCACGCCCGACTACCAGCCCGCACCGGGCATCACGCGCTACCTGTGCGGCACGCAGCCCATCATCAGCCTGTCGGCGCTGCAGTGCGGGCTGGACGTGTTCACCGCTGCGCAAAGCCTGGGCGGCATGGCCGCGTTGCGCACCAAGTCGCTCGCGCTGACTGACCTGTTCATCCAACTGGTGGAAGAGCGCTGCGCCGGCCACGGCCTGGGCCTGGCCACGCCGCGTGACCATGCCCAGCGCGGCTCGCAGGTGTGCCTGACGCGGGACACGGGCGCGTATGCCATCGTGCAGGCGCTGATTGCGCGCGGCGTGGTTGGCGACTTCCGCAAGGGCGACGGCGGCACCGGCCGGCACAAGGACATCCTGCGGTTTGGCTTCACGCCGCTGTACCTGGGCTTTGAAGACGTGTGGAATGCCGTGGAGCACCTGCGCCAGGTGCTCGAAAGCGGCGAGTGGCAGAAGCCCGAGTTCAACCAGACCCATGCGGTGACCTGACCATGTGCCCCTTCTCCCACTCCAACACACCGACCAATGCCGACTCAGGCGGCAAGGCCACGTCGGCCCTGCCCGAATCCATCGTGCACGAAGAGCGCGCCCAGCTCGACTTCAGCCGCAGCATGAGCTACGGCGACTACCTGCAGCTCGACGCCATCCTCACCGCGCAAAAGCCGCTGTCTCCCGCGCACGACGAAATGCTGTTCATCGTGCAGCACCAGACCAGCGAGCTGTGGATGAAACTCATGCTGCACGAGCTGCGCGCCGCCATCGGCCACATTGCACGCGACGAGCTGCCACCCGCCTTCAAGATGCTGGCACGCGTCAGCAAGATCATGGAGCAGCTGGTGCACGCCTGGGATGTGCTGGCCACCATGACACCGCCCGAGTACAGCGCCATGCGCCCGTACCTGGGCCAGTCCAGCGGGTTTCAGAGCTACCAATACCGCTGCATCGAGTTCTCGATGGGCAACAAAAACCGCGCCATGCTGCGCCCGCACGAACACCGCGCGGACCTGCTGGCCCAGGTGCAGGCGGCGTACGAGGCGCCCTCGCTCTACGACGAGGCCTTGCGCCTGCTGGCCCGGCGCGGCCTGCCCGTGCCCGCCAGCCACACCGAACGCGACTGGACCCAGCCCTATGTGGAAAACGACGCGGTGGAGCAGGCCTGGCTCACCGTGTACCGCAACCCCGACAAGCACTGGGACCTGTACCAGCTGGGTGAGGAGCTGACCGACCTGGAAGACGCCTTCCGCCTCTGGCGCTTCCGCCACGTGACCACGGTGGAGCGCGTGATCGGCTTCAAGCGCGGCACGGGCGGCACGGGCGGCGTGAGCTACCTGCGCAAGATGCTGGATGTGGTGCTGTTCCCCGAGATCTGGAAGCTGCGCACCGATCTGTGATCACCGGCCACGACGGCTGCCGGGCAGCCCCTGTCGCATGGGCAGGACGCATGGACGCAACGGCGTGTCCTCTAGGGATCCTCTGCACGAATGGAGCGGCAAGTGGGCGCTGCGGATCGGGAGGGGCGGCGAGGCGCAAGATGCAGCAATAGCCGTCACTATTGCGAGTACTTGCAACGCGGCAGACCGCCCGAGGCTGCAGATGCACACGGCGCGGTGATTCGTGCAGCGGATCCCCAGGGCCTGGTCGACCGCGCTGGCCCCCCAGGCCGCGGATTGCCGGGAGGGAGGCGGGCTACCTGGCGCCCGCCACCATCATGCCGCGGTTGCTGCGGCACCAGATGGGTGCCAGGCGTCCAATGTGGATCGTCAGCTCGTTGCCCTTGCCCAGCACCGTGGTGGGGCCGTTGCTGTAGGCGTAGCCGCTGTCGGCAGGCTGCTTGGGCAGTTCCACGGTCCAGCCGCTGCGGCGCATCACGCTGCGGCCTTGCTCGGGGTAGAACTGCATTTCAACCTTTTCGCCGTTGCCGCAGGCGTACTGCATGCTGCTGCCGTCGGTAGGGGCGCTGAACGCCTGCATCGCGGGGGGCTGACTTGCACAGCCCGACAACATGAGGGTCGCCAACGCAACCGAACCCAGCAAAACCATCGTCTTCATCGGTCACTCCTGACATCGCGGCGCTGCCTCGCAGCCCGCCCGACAACTTCCATCTAACGGCTTGTGGCCACCGGATCACGGGGCCTTTTCAGCGCCCCTGGCTGCCACCCAAGCACAAACCTTGCCATTCACCACCACCTGCACCATCCTGCTTGCGAGAGACCGAAACCTGCGATTCCAGAGCCGTGACCAACACCCGGTGCAGCGCAGAGGCACAAGGGTGCCCCAGGCTCCCGGCACCGTCATTGGGGTGATCCCCACATCGAGAGCCGCCTCTCAAGTCTGCCGGCGCCTTGTGGCGCCCTCATGACGGCTAGCAAGGCCTTCGGATCTGGTCGGATTCGGTGCATCCAAAAGCCCAATCAGCAGCCCCGACTGCCGATTGCAGGCACAGACACCCAAAAATCAGCAACACCCGATGCGTCCGGTGGGTTATGCAGCGCCCGGACTGGGACATACCCTGAGAACCGGCGCGCAAGCCCCCTGCGGGCATCCTCCCGGCGTCGGCCCGTCCGTCGGAGACAGCGGCGCTCCCGCTCAGCGGGTAACCTCGCCGGGCTGGATGGCCGCGGGGAACCCCTCCCGACAGCCGCCGACATCTGACATCTGCCCTGGAGACCTCCCCCGTGCCCACCTCGCAGCCTTCTGCATCGCTTCTTGCCCCCCGCACCGCATGGACCATGCTGCTGGCGCTGGTGGCGGGCTTTGCGTTGAGCCAGGCGTTTCGCACCATCACAGCCATCATGGCGACGGGCTTGCGGGCCGAGTTCGGGCTGTCGGCGCAGGCGCTGGGGGTGTTTGCCGGGGCGTTTGCATTTGCCTTCGGCACCATGCAGCTGTTCATGGGCATTGGCATCGATCTGTACGGCGTGCGGCGCACGCTGCTGGTGGCGTTTCCGCTGACCATTGCGGGCGCGGTGCTGTCGGCATTGGCGCCGGGCTATGGCACGGTGCTGCTGGGGCAGGTGCTGATTGGTGTGGGCTGCGCGCCCGCGTTTTTGGTGTGCAC
>DATLGV010000770.1:0-5509 GCA_035540275.1 Acidovorax sp.
GGCCGGGTCAATCAGTCAGCGTCGCTGTCCGGCGCGGGCTCGCGCACGCCAGAGCCTTTGCCCTTGGCCTTGGCGCGCGCGTCTTTCCTGGCCTGCCGCTTGGCGTCTTCCGCCAGACCTGCCGCGCGCCAGGCCTCGAACTCGGCCGGGGTCTCCAGCGTGATGCGGCCCAGAATGGCAGAGCGGAAATCGGTCATCACGATCTCGGCCGCCTTTTGCAGGTTGACGCGGCCACCACCCAGCATCGCGCCGCGTTTTTTGCCGATGGCTTCGAGCAGTTCTTCGTCGTGCATCGCGGCCACAGCACCTGCGGGCAGGCCCAGCTTGTAGCGCGCCTCCAGCAAGGGGGCGTAATGCTTCTGCAGACGGCGCAACAGCTCCAGCGCCACCAGCTCTTCGTCATACGCGTTGCGGCCCACGGCGCCGCTGGCGGCCAGGTTGTAGCCGGTCTCGGGCACCACAATGCGCGGCCACAGCATGCCCGGCGTGTCCCACAGGTAGAAGTCGTCGGCCAGGGTGATCCGCTGCTCCAGCTTGGTGATGCCGGCCTCGTCGCCGGTCTTGGCCTGGCGCTTGTTGCTGAGCGTGTTGATGAGCGTGGACTTGCCCACGTTGGGCACACCGCAGATCAGCACGCGCATGGGCTTGGCCATGCCGCCCCGGTGGGGTGACAGCAGGTGGCAGGCGTCGATCAGCTTGCGCGCGGGGGCCGGGTCGCTCGCATCGAGCGGCACGGCGCGCGTGTCGCTCTGGGCGTTGTACCAGTCCACCCACAGCGCGGTGCGCTCGGGGTCGGCCACGTCCTGCTTGTTGAGCACCTTGAGCGTGGGCTTGTGGCCCGTGATCTCGGCCAGCAGCGGGTTGGCGCTGGAGCCGGGCAGGCGCGCGTCCAGCACCTCGATCACCACGTCAATGTCCTTGATGCGTTCGGTGATGGCTTTGCGGGTCAGGTGCATGTGACCGGGGAACCACTGGATGGCCATGCGGGGGTACTTTCTTCTGTAATCAAGTCAATCCAAGGGTGGCAAGGATAATCGGGTCTTCCTTTTGCCCACGCCACGGCGTTTTTATCTGCATGCCAGCCCCTCTCGACACCTCTCGCAAGCCCAACGCCACCAAGGCCGACAAGGAGCTGCTGTTCAAGGGCGTGACCCTGGCGCTTATCGGCCTGGTCATCTTGCTGGCGCCCTATGTGGCCCGCTCCACCAGCGTGCGCGACCTCATGGGCCAGGTGGCGCTGGTGGGCTGGTTTGCGCTGGTGCTGGGCATTGCGTTTGGCGTGCAGTACGGCCTGCGCCGCGCCAAGGCGGGGCGCCGCCAGCCGTGACCTTGCCTGAGAGGACAGCCCCAGCCCCGGCGGTGGACGGCGCCACGGCGCAAGCCATGTTCACGGTGCTGCAGCAGCGCGCGGCCGGTGCGGGCATCACGCTGCGCAACCCGCCGCCCGAGCCCACGACCTGCTGCTGCGGGCGCGGCTGCAACGGCTGCGTGTGGGAGGGGTTTCTGAGCGCCGCCGAATACTGGCGACAAGAGGCCTTGCTGCAATTGCCAGACTGAATTTGAAGCGTTTTGGGCTGGTAGCGCTGGTGCAATATGTCTGCGCAGCTACCAATTCAATAGCAGATCAATCGGACCCGCCCCTGATCGCACCTTCAGCCCAGCTGCTCCACCGCCATGTACTGCTCGCGCCATTCCTCAAACGGCAGCGTGTCTGCCGCTTCAATCGCTTTTTGCGCGGCAATCGATTCATCAGCCATCGCCCCATAGCGCGCCTGCTGATCGGCCGTCCAGGGCAGAGCCAGCAGCGCGTCGCGGGCGGCCATGGACTGCTGGCGCGCAAAGGCTTCAAAGCTGTGCTGGTGGCTCTGCACGATGCTGTCCAGCACGCGGGCCGACGGTGTGCGCTCGGGCGCAGCCATCAAGGCGCGGGCATCGCGCAGCGCGGCGCTGTAGTCGTCGGTGCCATGGGTGGCATCCAGGGCTGCGGCCAACGGCTCGCACGCCGCCAGCACCTCGGCGCCCCATTCGGTGAGCAGCACGCTCTGGCCGTTGCGTGACAGGCGCAGGCCGGGCTCGCGGCCCCGCTCTGCGGTCAGGTGCTGGTTCTGCTTGAGTTCGGCAATCTCGGCGGGCGTGTCGGGCGGGCTGTCGGACAGCAGGCAGTGCAGCAAGAACACATCCAGCAACCGCATGGTGGGCGCCGTGATGCCCACGGGCACGAACGGGTCCAGGTCCATCAGGCGCACTTCGACGTATTCGACCCCACGCTCACGCAGGGCGTGCAGCGGGCGCTCGCCCGTGCGCACCGTGCGCTTGGGGCGGATGGTGCCGTAGAACTCGTTTTCGATCTGCAGCAGGCTGGTGCCCAGCTGGTTGTAGTCGCCGCCCGGGTTGCGGATGCCCACGGCCTCGTAGGCCGGGTACGGTTTGGTCAGTGCCTCGTGCAGCGAGTTGGCGTAACCGGTGAGCCCGTTGTAGCTCACGGCCAGCGTGGCCTGGGCGTCGCTCTGGTAGCCCAGGCGGCCCATGCGCAGCGAGGTGGCGTGGGACAGATACAGCGCACTGCCGCCCTCCATGCGCTGCAGGCGGTGTTCGCGCCCTTCCACAAAACAGGGACACAGCGCAGGCGATGCGCCAAACAGGTACAGCAGCACAAACGCGTGGCGGCGGAAGTTGCGGATGAGTGCGAAATACTGTTCGCTGTCCACACCCGGCAGCGACCAGTTGTAGTGAATGCCCGAGATGGTCTGCATGCGGCGGCCATAGCGGTGGCCCAGGCCCATGCGGTACACGCTCTTGGCGCGGCCCACGTTGGAGCTGCCGTAGCGGCCAATCGGAATCGTCTCGTCCGTGGGCAGGCCGCAGGGCATGCTGGAGGCCCAGAGCAGTTCGCCGCCGTGGTCCTTCAGGGTGCGGTGCACGAACTGGTGCACCTCGGTCAGTTCATCCAGGCACTGCTGCACGCCCTTGTGGGCGCCAGTGATCAGCTCCAGCTGCGACTCGCTGTAGTCCGTGGTGATCAGGGGGTGCGTGAGGGCCGAGCCCAGCGCCAGCGGGTGGGGCGTGAGGGCCAGGCCGCCGGTGGGCAGCACGCGCAGCCCTTCCTTCTCGATGCCGCGGCGAATCCCCCCCAGGGCGTCCGCCGGGTAGGCGGCCAGTCTCTCGTGCAGTGTGCTCATATGTTCATACCGATCCAACTTCTGTCGGCCCGGAACTTAGCACGTTGAGCGCTGGCCCGCCCACGGGGGTGTCAAGCCCTTGCGGCCAAAGCGCGTCCAACCTCGTTGGTTCCTTGTGCTGCGCCACTTTGTGGTACTTGCTCGCCCGCGCGCTCGGTCACCTCGGCCAGGCGGGCTGCCAGCTGTTCGGGCACATCGGCGCCAATGCCCAGGTGGATGCCTTGTGTGAGGGTGATGTGGGCCGCTTCGAACGTGCCCGCACCGGCACACAGGATGGTGCGCGTGGGCGCGCTTTCATGCGCCAGCACCAGCATGGCGGGCACCACAGCCTCGGGTTTCAGGGCGTCCAGCACCTCCTGGGGCATCAGGCCCTCGGTCATGCGCGTGGCGGCCGTGGGGGCCAGGGCGTTCACGTGGATGTTGTACTTGGCGCCTTCAATCGCCAGCGTCTGCATCAGCCCCACCTGGGCCAGCTTGGCCGCGCCATAGTTGGCCTGGCCAAAGTTGCCATACAGGCCGGTGGACGAGGTGGTCATGACGATGCGGCCATATTGCTGGGCCACCATGTGCGGCCACACGGCCTTGCAGCAGTTGGCAGCGCCCATCAGGTGCACATCCACCACCAGGCGGAAGTCGGCCATGTCCATCTTGGCAAACGACTTGTCGCGCAGGATGCCGGCGTTGTTGACCAGGATGTCCACCCGGCCCCACGCGTCGATGGCCTGCTGCACCATGGCCTCCACGGCCGCAAAGTCTGTGACCGAGGCGCCATTGGCCAGCGCCTCGCCGCCTGCGGCGCGGATCTCGTCGACCACCGCCTGCGCGGCCGTCACCGTGCCGCCGCTGCCGTCCACCGCACCGCCCAGGTCATTGACCAGCACCTTGGCGCCGCGCTTGGCCAGCGCCAGTGCATGCTGGCGGCCCAGGCCACCGCCTGCGCCCGTCACGATGGCCACGCGGCCTTGGAAATCAATACCCATGGTGAAGCTTCTCCTGTTGTCTTGGTCAATGAATGTGTGGAACGCACAAACCCCTGGCACCCACCGCAGGTGCGGATGCCGTGCGCTGCACTGTAAGCCACGGCGGGACCGGTGCGGGTTGCGCAGGCGACTGGGCGCCGCACGCGCCCACGCGGCATATTGGGAATAATGGGCAACTGCGCAGGCCCCGGAGAGCGGCCGGCGCAACCCTCCCGCACTCATTTTTGATAGCTGCTAGCGTTTGCAGTACCGGCGCTACGGCCCTCTGGACCCAAGGATCTCCCATGAAAGCCATCTGGAACGGCGTAGTGCTTGCCGAAAGCGATGACACGGTGGTGGTGGAAGGCAACCACTACTTTCCCGAAAGCGCACTGCACCGCGAGTACTTCACCTTTAGCAACCACAAGACCACCTGCGCCTGGAAGGGCCAGGCCAGCTACCTGTCGCTGCTGGTCAACGGCGAAATGAACACCGACGCCGCCTGGTTCTATGCCGACCCCAAGCCCGAGGCCGCCGAGATCAAGGGCCGCGTCGCGTTCTGGAAGGGCGTGAAGGTCACGGCCTGAAACGGCCTGCCCGCCCCCTCTGCAGGTTATCCCTGCGCGCGCTGGACAATCATGTGGATAAGTTTTGGCAAGTCCTGTATGACAACGCCAAGTGCTTGATTTGCAAGGGAATGCACTACATTGCCTCATTTTTGGGCAGATCACAAAATCGTGGCGCGTGTTATCCCAACCTGCGCTGGACAACAATGTGGATAACCTTGGATAAGCCTTGTATGACAGGTTTAAGTGCTTGATTTACAAGCAATATCCTTGTGTCGCTCAAAAAATAGGCACTCACGACCCGCTGTGGGCGGACCGTATCCACCGCCCGACGGAAGGCTCCAAAACCCCTGGTTATCCCTGTCTGCACTGGACAATCTTGTGGATAACTGTGAACAAGCCTTGTATGACATTTTTAAGTCATTGATTTACAAGGAAACTTCTTGTGCCGCTTAAAAAACAGGCAGCCACGGTGGGTAAGGCGTCTGCGGTACAGTCCACGTCGGCCCTTTGTTAGCCGCTCTTTATTTCATAGCTACCAGCGCATGATCCACTGGCGCTAGCGGCCCAAAACACTCCACATCCCCGTGTCCACCCCGCCCCTTCAGCACAGCCCCGCCGCCGAGCGCAACCAGGGGCCCATCCTGGCTCAGCTGCTGACCCTCTTGCCTCCTGCAGGCACCGCGCTGGAGATCGCCAGCGGCACCGGCCAGCACGCTGCCCACTTTGCAGCCGCCCTGCCCGACTGGACTTGGCAGCCCACCGACCTGCAGGACACCCACTTTGGCTCCATCACCGGCTGGGC
>DATLGV010000771.1:0-3246 GCA_035540275.1 Acidovorax sp.
CAAGGCGCGCAGCACCGCCGCCCCGGCGGCGGGCACCACCGGCACCACGCCCGCCAGCTCCCCGCGCACCCGCAGGTCGGCGCCCCAGGGCCCGACCAAGCTCTTTGTGCTGGACACCAACGTGCTGCTGCACGACCCGACCAGCCTGTTCCGCTTTGAAGAGCACGACATCTTCCTGCCGATGATCGTGCTGGAAGAGCTCGACGGCCACAAGAAGGGCATGACCGAAGTCGCCCGCAATGGCCGCCAGACCAGCCGCACGCTCGACGCGCTGGCCGGCGTGCAGGGCGCCGACATCGCCCATGGCCTGAAGCTCGACTCAACAGGCCAGCGCGCCGCGGGCGGCCACCTGTTCTTCCAGACCGTGCCGCTGGACTACAGCCTGCCCACCAGCCTGCCCCCGGGCAAGGCCGACAACCAGATCCTCGGGGTGGTCGAGGCACTGCGCAAGCTGCACGCCCCGCGCGAGGTGGTGCTGGTGTCCAAAGACATCAACATGCGCGTCAAGGCGCGCGCCCTGGGCCTGAACGCCGAGGACTACCAGAACGACAAGACGCTGGAAGACGGCGACCTGCTGTACGCCGGTGTGCTCGCCCTGCCCCCCGACTTCTGGGCCAAGAGCGGCAAGAATGTGGAAAGCTGGCAGAGCGGCGCCCACACGTACTACCGCATTGGCGGGCCCATCGTGCCGCAGCTGATGATCAATCAGTTTGTGTACTTCGAGGCCCCCGGCGAGCCCAGCTTGTTTGCACGGGTTAGCGAGATCCGCGAAAAGACGGCGGTGCTGCAGACGCTCAAGGACTATGGCTCTGCCAAGAATGCGGTATGGGGCGTGACCACCCGCAACCGCGAGCAGAACTACGCCATGAACCTGCTCATGGACCCCGAGATCGACTTCGTCACACTCACCGGCACGGCCGGTACCGGCAAGACCCTGCTGGCCCTGGCCGCAGGCCTGACCCAGGTGTTGGACGACCGCCGCTACACCGAGATCATCATGACCCGCGCCACGGTGAGCGTGGGCGAGGACATCGGCTTTCTGCCCGGTACCGAAGAAGAAAAGATGGGCCCCTGGATGGGCGCGCTGGACGACAACCTGGAGTTCCTGGCCAAGGGCGACGGCGGCAATGCGGGCGAATGGGGCCGCGCCGCCACCAACGAACTCATCCGCAGCCGCATCAAGATCAAGAGCATGAACTTCATGCGCGGGCGCACCTTCCTGAACAAGTACGTAATCATCGACGAGGCGCAGAACCTGACGCCCAAGCAGATGAAGACGCTGATCACCCGCGCGGGCCCCGGCACCAAGATCATCTGCATGGGCAACCTCGCGCAGATCGACACGCCGTATCTGACCGAGGGCTCATCGGGCCTGACTTATGCAGTGGACCGTTTCAAGGGCTGGCCACACAGCGGGCACATCACGCTGGCGCGGGGCGAACGCTCGCGCCTGGCGGACTTCGCCAGCGAGGTGCTCTGAGTTGGCCGCAGGCTGGGTTGCAGCGCTGAAGCTGGTGCCTTGGGGCGACGTCATCGAGGCGACGCCCCAGATCCTGCAGGCCGCCAAGAAACTGCTGGGCACCACGCAAAAAGGAAATGCCGATGCGGCGGCTGGTGCACCGGAAGGCGACGCGGGTGGCGTACCTGCCATGCCGGTCGCCTTGCAGCTCCAGCATCTGCGCGACCGGGTGGCGCAGCTGGAGCAGGAGCAGCAAGAGTCTGCCGTGCTGATCCAGTCGCTGGCCGAACAGAATGCCCAGGTGGTGCAGGCGGTGGAAGTATTGCGCCGACGCCAGCAACGGCTCACGATCGCCATGGGCGCCCTCGCAGCGGCATGCACGGGGCTGCTGGCATGGGTGCTTGCGCGATAGGGGCAACGCGCACGCCCACGACCTGAACCACAGCAGCTGAACTGCGGAGCAATCGCAGGCAATCTCTACAAAATTCATAGCTGCCAGCGCATACGAATCATGCGCCAGCGGCTATTTTGATTAGAAGTCGTCGCCCGAACCCATCGCCAGGTTCTCGAAGCGCGTCTGGTTCTTCTGGAAGAACAGCTTCACGGTGCCCGTGGGGCCGTTACGCTGCTTGCCGATGATGACCTCGGCCACGTTGGGCTCCTTGGAGTCCTTGTTGTAGTAGTCGTCGCGGTAGATGAACATGATGATGTCCGCATCCTGCTCGATGGCACCGGATTCGCGCAGGTCGGACATCATGGGGCGCTTGTCGGTGCGCTGCTCCACCGAACGGTTGAGCTGCGACAGCGCAATCACCGGGCACTGCAGTTCCTTGGCCAGCATCTTGAGGCCCCGGGAGATTTCGCCCAGCTCCGTCGCCCGGTTGTCCGAGCCCGACGAACCCGAGCCGCTCATGAGCTGCAGGTAGTCCACCACGATCAGCCCCAGCTTGCCGCACTGGCGCGCCAGGCGCCGTGCATTGGCGCGCAGCTCGCTGGGCGTGAGGCCCGGCGTTTCGTCGATGTGCAGCGAGACGGTGCGCAGCTTCTCAATGGCCTCGGTCAGGCGCGGCCATTCGTCGTCGGTGAGCTGGCCCGTGCGCAAATGCCCCTGGTTCACGCGGCCGATGGAACCCACGATACGCACCGCGAGCTGGGCCGCGCCCATTTCCATGGAGAAGATGGCCACGGGCAGACCTTCGTTCAGCGCCACATGCTCGGCAATGTTCACCGCAAACGAGGTCTTGCCCATGGAGGGACGCGCCGCCAGCACGATCATGTCACCCGCCTGCAGACCCGAGGTCATGCGGTCCAGGTCGGCAAAGCCGGTGGGAATGCCGGTCACGTCCACCGGGTTGTCAGCCATCTCCTGCACCTTGTCGAGCAGGTCGATCACCAGCGTATCGAGCGACTGAAAGCCTTGTTTGGTGCGCGAACCTTCTTCGCCAATGGCAAAGATCTTCGCCTCGGCCTCGTCCAGGATGCGTTCGACCGTCTTGCCTTGGGGGTTGAATGCATTGGTCGAGATCTCGTCACTGGCGGTGACCAGCTTGCGCAGGATGGCGCGCTCGCGAACGATCTCGGCGTAGCGCCGGATGTTGCTGGCGCTCGGGACATACTGCGCCAGGTTGTTCAGATAGGCCAGCCCGCCCATCTCCTGGGCCTTGCCCTGGTTCTGCAGGTGCTCGAACACCGTGATCACGTCGGCCGGCTTGCTGGCGTTGACCAGGGCGCCGATGGCGGCGTAGATCAGCCGGTGCTCGTAGCGGTAGAAGTCCCCGTCGGTCAGC
>DATLGV010000772.1:0-5738 GCA_035540275.1 Acidovorax sp.
GCGCTGGGCATGTTCGCCACGGGGGTGACCATCGTCACCGCCCGCAATGCGGCGGGTGAACTGGTGGGGCTCACGGCCAGCTCGTTCAATTCGGTGTCGCTGGAGCCCCCGCTGGTGCTGTGGAGCCTGTCGCACGGCGCCAGCACCATGCCGGCCTTTGCCAACGGCTCGCACTACGCCATCCATGTGCTGGCGGCCGACCAGAAAGACCTGGCCGAGCGGTTTGCCACCCGCGGCATCGACCGCTGGGCCGGCCTGGAGCACCGCCCCGGCATCAGTGGCGCGCCGCTGCTGGCCGGTGCCGCTGCCACGTTCGAATGCTTCAACCGCAGCCAGTACAAGGAGGGTGACCACACCATCTTCGTGGGCGAGGTGGAGCGCTGCGAGCACCGCGAGGGCGCATCGCCGCTGCTGTACCACGGCGGCAAGTTCTACACCGAGCACCCGCTGTGACGGCGCCCGCCATCGTCGTGCGCCAAGTGAACGTCGGCACCGCCCGGCGGCTGAAGGTGGGCGAGCGGTCGGTGCTCACCGCCATCGGCAAGACATCCGTCACCGGCCCCGTGGCCGTGGGCCCGCTGGGGCTGGCGGGCGACGAGCAGGCCGACCTGAGCGTGCATGGCGGCCTGGCCAAGGCGGTGTATGCCTACCCCGCCGCGCACTATGCGTTCTGGCAGGCCCAGCGGCGCGAGCGGGGCGTGAGCCTGTTCGACGAAGCGCTGCCACCGGGCTTCATGGGCGAGAACCTCACCATTGACGGCCCACTGGAGCATGAGGTGTTTGTGGGCGACGAGTGGCATTTCCCCGATTGCGTGCTGCGCGTGGCGGCGCCGCGCGAGCCCTGTTTCAAGTTCAATGCCGTGATGGGCTTTGCCCAGGCTGGCCGCGCCATGGCGGTGGCGGGCTGCTGCGGCTACTACCTGGCGGTGGATAGGCCCGGCACCATCGCCGCCGGGCAGACTGCCACGCTGGTCGCAGGGCAACGCGGGCTGAGCATTGCGCAGGCGTTTGCGGGCAAGTTCGCCAAGCACGCACGCTGACCCGCTGCGGCAGCCCCGCGCGCCGCACGCCGCCCCCTATTCCGAGGTCACCAGCTGGCGCGCCTGCGCCTGCAGCTGCGGGAACACCTTGCCCACCAGCTGCAGCTGCGCCGCCATGAGGCTGTGCGCGCTGGGCGCCGCCGGTACCGTGCCCCACTCGCGCAGCACCTGGGCCACCGCCGGGGCGCTGTGGGCCTTGCGCACCCGGCCTGACTGCTGCGCGCGCTCCAGCTCCAGCGCCAGCTGCTGCAGGGACGCCAGCAGGGTTTGCGCCAGCTCGCGCGTGGCCTCGTCCATGGGCTGGGCCGCCGCACCACCGCGCTGGGCGCCCAGGGCCGACAGGTAGTTGAGCTGGGTGTGCGACAGGCACAGAAAATGCCCAACCACCTCGGCATTGCCACGCACATGCGAGGGCTCCTTGAGCATGGCGCTGTACGAGTTGGACAGCGCGGCATCGGCGTTGTGGGCATTGCGCCGGGCCAGGCGGTAGGCCAGGTGGTCGCACTTGCCGCCCTGGTACTGGGCCAGGATCTCCCGCAGGTACAGCGCCTGGGTCTGCAGCACCTGGGCGGCCAGCCGGGGCCAGTGGCGCGACTGCCAGGACGGCAGCACCAGCCATGAGGCCACGGCGGCAATCAGGCAGCCCACCACGGTATCGAGCAGGCGCGCGGAGATCACGCCGCTGGCCGCGCCCATCTGGTGAAAGCTGAGCAGCAGCAAGGTGGTGACCGCCGCCGTGGCCAGGGTGTAGCGCGTGTGCCGCGCCCCAAAGAACACCGCGCCCCCCAGCACCAGCAATGCGGCCTGCACCAGCTCGCCCGGAAACAGCTGGATCGCCGCCCACCCCAGCGCCAGCCCCATGGCGGTGCCCTTGGCACGCTCCATCAGCCGCGTCTGCGTGGCCGCGTACTGCGGCTGGCTCACGAACACGATGGTCAGCAAGATCCAGTACCCGTGCGGGTCCGCCGTGGCCTGCATGAGGGCAAAGCCCACCATGAGGGACAGGCTCAGCCGCAGGCTGTGGCGCAGCCAGGGGGACTGCAGCTGCCAGTGCGAGCGCAGGCGCGCCCAGGCATCGCGCAGGCTGCGGGGCTCGCGGTCAAACAGCGCGTGGTCCACCGCCGCTTCGGCTGCGTTAACCGGCAGCGCCAGCGCACCGGCGAACACCCCGGCCAGCGCGGTCAGATTGTCGGCCAGCGCCTGCAACGACCGCAATGCCCGGGACTGGGCAGGTGGAGACGCAGCACCCGCGGACTGCGGCTGGGACGCCAGGTGCGCCACGGCGGCCTGCATGTCCTCGATGGCGCGGGCCGTCACGCCCCAGTGCTGGGGCACCGACTGCGCCTCGATCGCCACCGACAGCTTGAGCGCCTGTTCGCCCAGCAGCGTGAGCACGCGTTGGCAGCGGTACAGCACGTCGCTGTGAAAGAACGACCGGGCGAGCAGGTCGTAATGCTCGTGGGACGAACTCACGCGCTCGTGCACGTCCTGCGCCGCCAGGTACTGGTGCATGGCGGTCTGCAACCACAGCGGGGGCGTGCCCCGGCCCAGGCGGCTGATCAGGCTCTCCTTGGTGGCGTTGAGGGCGTCCACCACGCGGCCGTTGTGCAGCGCCAGCGCCATGCGGCGGCGCTCCAGGTCCACATCCCGCACCGGTTCGAGCAACAGCGCCTTCAGGCGCAGGTATTCGCCCAGCATGGCGTAGAGCTTGGCCAGGCGGTAACGCACCGGCGCGCGCGGCAGCACGGCATGCCACAGCACCGACACCACCCCGTACCAGGCCGCACCCGCCAGCATGCGGGGGATGGCATCGCCCGCGCCAGCACGGCTGCTGTGGGCTGCCAGCCCCGCATAGATGAACAGAATGAGCGAGCCGAAGGCAATGGCGCGGTAGCGCTCGCTCAGCGCCCCCAGCATGGTGATGCCAAAGGCCAGCAGCGCCATCACCCCCATCAGCACCCAGGGCCAGGACACCGCGGCCCAGACTGCACCGGCCATGAGCCCAAAACACGCCAGCGCCAGGCACTGCGCCCACAGGCGCCCGCGCCAGCTGTCGTCGGTTTCGGTGAGTGCGCTGGCGATCACGCCCAGCAGCACCGGCATCAGCTCGGCCTGCCAGTTGGCCCACCAGCCATAGGCCAGCACGGCGGCCAGGGCCACCAAGGCACGCGCGCCGCGCGTGACGCCTTCGTGGTTGCGTGCACGCTGCCCACTGAGTTTCCAGCTTGTGTCCACCAATTGACTTCCTAGGGTTAACCCTAGATTTGAAGCAATTATCAGGCCGCCAGAGGCGGTGAAAACGGTGGTTCCAGGAATTCAGGCGGCGCCGTGGCAGCAGACGCAGAGTTTGTTGCCCTCGGGGTCACGGAAATACGCCCCGTAGTAGTGGGCGTGGTATTCGGGCCGCAGGCCGGGCAGGCCCTCACAGGTGCCGCCATGGTGCAGTGCCAACGCATGCACGGCGTCCACCGTGGCGCGGTCGGCAGCCAGCAAGGCGTTCATGGCGCCATTGCCCGGCGTAGCGGGTTGGCCATCAAAGGGGCGGCCCACGAGGAACAGCGGGCGCGCGACGCCAGGGGTCTGCCACCCGGCCCAGGGGCGGGCGGCCTCGGCAAAACGCAGCACCAGGCCCAGACGTTCGAGCACGGGGCCGTAGAACGCCATCGCCCGGTCAAAGTCGTTCACGCCGATGAACACATGGGACAGCATGGCAGGGCCTTTCGCTCCGTTCGCACCACACACACATCGGGGCGCCTTCGCGCCCCGGATCGTATTCACCGAACCACCCGCCGCACGGCAGCAGGCCCGCAGCGCGTCAGCGCACCGTATCCGGCAGCTCGATCTTGACCTCGAGCACTTCCAGGTTGTCCTGGCGCTCCAGGTGCACCTTGAGATCGTCGGGGTTGATCTTGACGTACTTGGAGATCACTGCCACCAGTTCGCGCTGCAGCGCAGGCAGGTAGTCGGGTTCGGACGCATTGCGGCCGTTGCGCTCGTGCGCCAAGATGATCTGAAGCCGCTCCTTGGCAACGCTGGCGGTTTTTTTCTTCTCGCCGAGCAGGAAGGACAGGAAAGAAGCCATGGCTATTTGCTCCCGAACAGGCGTTTGAAGAAGCCCGGCTTTTCGGCGTCGATGAAACGCAGCGGCTTGTCCTGCCCCAGGAAGCGGTCGATCACGTCCATGTACGCCTCGCTCACATCGCTGCCCTGGGCGTGGATGGCAGGCGTGCCCTGGTTGGACGACTGCAGCACCACTTCCGACTCGGGAATCACGCCGATCAGTTTGATGCGCAGGATGTCCTGGATGTCTTCCAGGCTCAGCATCTGGCCGTCCTGCACGCGGCTGGGGTTGTAGCGCGTGATGAGCAAGTGCTCCTTGATGGGCTCGCCGCCTTCGATGGCCCGCTTGGTCTTGCTGCCCAGCATGCCCAGGATGCGGTCGGAGTCGCGCACGCTGGAGACTTCAGGGTTGGTCACCAGTAGCGCCTCGTCGGCAAAGTGCATGGCCATCAGGGCGCCGCTTTCGATGCCGGCGGGCGAATCGCAGACGATGTACTCGAAGTCCATCGCGGCCAGGTCCTTGAGCACCTTTTCCACGCCGTCCTGCGTGAGCGCATCCTTGTCCCGCGTCTGGCTGGCGGCCAGCACGAACAGGTTGTCGCACTGCTTGTCCTTGATGAGCGCCTGGTTCAGGTTGGCCTCACCGTGGATCACGTTGATGAGGTCGTACACCACGCGGCGTTCGCAGCCCATGATGAGGTCCAGGTTGCGCAGGCCGACGTCAAAGTCGATCACGGCGGTCTTGTGGCCGCGCAGGGCGAGGCCGGTGGCAAAGCTGGCGCTGGTGGTGGTCTTGCCCACGCCACCTTTGCCGGAGGTCACGACGACGATTTTGGCCATGTGTTGCTGATTCTCTGTGGGTTGGTACGAATGAAATGGGGGGCTCAGGCGAGCGGCTCGATCAGGAGCTTCTCGCCTTCCAGGCGCACCTGGGCCGGCTTGCCGCGCACCTCGGCGGGCAGCTCGGTCTCGGTGGTGCGGTAGATGCCTGCGATGGAGACCAGTTGCGGCTCCAGGCAGGTCGAAAAGATACGGGCTTCGGTGTTGCCCCGTGCACCGGCAATCGCGCGGCCGCGCAGCGGGGCGTAGACGTGGATGTTGCCGTCGGCGATCACCTCGGCGCCAAAGCTCACCACCGCCATCACCACCAGGTCGGCGCCGCGCGCGTACACCTGCTGGCCGGAGCGCAGGGGTTTGTCCACCACCACCGTGCCGGGGCCGGGCATGGGCACCTGCACCGGGACTTCACGCACCACTTCGACCTCGACCTCGCGGATCACCTCGCGCACGACCTCCTGCACCGGCGCGGGCGCCTCGGCACGCGCAGGGGGCGCGTCGGGCGCTACGGCCAGGCCTGCGGCGCGCGCGGCGTCCATCTGGGCGGGACTGCCACCGCGCACGGCCACGGGCAGGGTGTTGTGCTGGCGCAGCGCGGCTGCGATGGCGGCAAAGTCGATGGGCGCTTCGGCCTCACGCACGGGCGCCAGGTCGATCAATACCGGGTCGTTGTCGAAAAAGCCCGGGGCATCGGCCACCCGCTCGGCCAGGTCGGCTACGAACTGGGCGGCGTCGGTGGTCTTGAGCAGCACCGCCACCACCGGCAGCGAGGCGCTCTTGAGGTCAAAGCTGGAGCGGGAC
>DATLGV010000773.1:0-8994 GCA_035540275.1 Acidovorax sp.
GACCGAGGCCGTGACCAGCATGCGCACATGGCCCCGGGTGCCGGTGGCGTAGGCCGCCATGTCGCGCTCGATCTGCCCCACGCTGGCCAGCATGGTGCGGGCATGCTCCAGCAGCGTCTCGCCCGCCGGGGTGGGCACCACGCCCCGGCGCTTGCGCAGCAGCAGGGGTGTGCCCACGGTGTCTTCCAACTGCGCCAGCCGCTTGCTGATGGCCGAGCCCACGATGGACTCCTGCTCCGCCACGCGCGCGATGCTGCGCTGCTCGCACACGGCGGCAAAGAGGCGCAGGGTTTGCAGGTCCAGGTCGCGCATGGCAGGTCTCCAGGGGTTGTGATGTTCCGTTTGGGAATGTTATGGCTTCCGAGATGTATTTTCTGATTCATTCGGGAATTTTTAGAATCTTACCCAGACCCACCCGAAAGAGACATCCCGTGCACACCTCCCCGATCCCGTCCGACCTGCAGTCCACCGTGGCCCGCGCCACAGTCCGCGAAGTGGGCCTGCGCGACGGCCTGCAAAGCATTGCCACCGTGGTGTCCACGGCGCACAAGATCGAATGGATCAACGCCGCCTACGCCGCCGGCCAGCGCGAGATCGAGGTGGGCTCTTTCGTGCCCGCCCGCCTGCTGCCCCAACTGGCCGACACGGCCGAGGTGCTGGCCCATGCCAAGACCCTGCCAGGCCTCGTCGCTTCGGTGCTGGTGCCTAACTACAAAGGTGCCGAGCGCGCGCTGGAGCAGGGCGCCGACCTGATGATCGTGCCCCTGTCTGCCAGCCATGCCCACAGCCTGGCCAACCTGCGCAAGACGCCTGACGAGGTGGTGGCCGAGGTGGCGCGCATCCGCGCGCTGCGCGACAGCAGCGGCCGCCGCACCCTGATTGAAGGCGGAGTCGGCACGGCCTTTGGCTGCACCCTGCAAGGCGAGGTGGCAGAAACCGAAGTGCTGCGCCTGATGCAGGCGCTGCTCGACGCGGGCGCCGACCGCGTGAGCCTGGCCGACACCGTGGGCTATGCCGACCCAGCCTCGGTGGCCCGGCTGTTTGAAAAGGCCCGCGCCCTGGTGGGCGACCACCTAGCGTGCGCGCACTTCCACGACACGCGCGGCATGGGCCTGGCCAATGTGTATGCCGCCTGGCAGACAGGCATCACCCGCTTTGACGCCTGCCTGGCCGGCATCGGCGGCTGCCCACACGCGCCGGGCGCCAGCGGCAATGTGACCACCGAAGACCTGGTGTTCATGCTGGAGCGCATGGGCGTTGCCACGGGCATCGACGTGTCTGCGCTGCTCGCGTTGCGCCAGCGCGTGGCGGGCTGGCTGACCGGTGAGACCTTGCACGGCACGCTGTGGCAGGCCGGGCTGCCGCAGAATGCCGCACCCGCCGTGCTGCGCGAAGCCGCAACGGCCTGAACCCTTTTTTCTGAACGCTCTGAACATGCACGACACATCCGCCTCTCCCTCGTCCCCCCGCCTGCCGCTCGAAGGCCTGCGCGTGGTGGAGTTCACCCACATGGTCATGGGCCCCACCTGCGGCATGGTGCTGGCCGACCTGGGCGCCGAGGTCATCAAGGTCGAGCCCGTTGACGGCGACCGCACGCGCCACCTGCTGGGCGCGGGCGCCGGTTTTTTCCCCATGTTCAACCGCAACAAGAAGAGCATTGCGCTCGACCTGCGCAGCCCCGAGGGGCTGGCGGTGGCACGCAAGCTGGCCGCATCGGCCGACGTGGTGGCGCAGAACTTCAAGCCCGGCGTGATGACCAAATACGGCCTGGACTACGCCGCGCTCAGCCAGGTCAACCCGCGCCTCATCTACGTCAACCACACGGGCTTTTTGCCGGGCCCGTACGAGCACCGCACGGCGCTCGACGAAGTGGTGCAGATGATGGGTGGCCTGGCCTACATGACCGGCCGCCCCGGCGACCCGCTGCGCGCGGGCAGCAGCGTGAACGACATCATGGGCGGCATGTTTGGCGCCATTGGCGCCATGGCGGCGCTGATGCAGCGCGGCATCACCGGGCGCGGGCAAGAGGTGGACTCAGCCCTGTTCGAGAACAACGTGTTCCTGGTTGGCCAGCACATGATGCAGTACGCCGTCACCGGCCAGCCTGCTGCCCCCATGCCCGACCGCATTTCGTCCTGGGCCGTGTACGACGTGTTCAGCGTGAAGGACGGCGGGCAGATCTTTTTGGCCGCAGTGAGCGATGCGCAGTGGCAGACCTTTTGCGACGCCATGGGCTATGCCGACCTGAAGGCCGACACCAGCCTGGCCACCAACAACGAGCGCGTACGCGCCCGCCCCACGCTGATGCCCGTGCTGCGCGAGCGGCTGGCGCAGCACACGGCCGACGAACTGGCGGCCGTCTTCGAGCGCCATGGCCTGCCGTTTGCGCCCATCCGCCGGCCCGAAGAACTGTTTGACGATCCGCACCTGCAAGCCACCGGCGGGCTGGCCGACATCACGCTGCCCGACGGCGAGCGTGCCGGTCAGGCCGCCCAGATCACGCTCATGCCGCTGCGCATGGCGGGCCAGCGGCTGGATGTGCGCTGCGACCCGCCGCGCCTGGGCCAGCACACGGCCGAGCTGCTGCAGGGCCTGGGCTACACGGCCGATGAAGTGGCCGCGCTGCAGGCCAGCGGGGCCATTGCCTGATTTTTCCTTGATGACCGGGGGCGCCGCACGCGGCACAGACCGCAGCCCCAGGATTCCCCACCCACGACCGGAGACAAACCCATGCGCAAGACATCTTCCTTCATTGCCTCATCCCACACCGCGCCTGCCGCCGTGGGGCTCCTCACGCGCCGCCAGGCCCTGGCCACCGGCGCCGCCGCGCTGGGTGCTGCGGCCTGGGGCCTGCCCCGCATGGCGTACGCCCAGGGCGATGGCAAGCCGCTGCGCGTGATCCTGCCGCTGTCTGCGGGCTCCGGGGCCGACGGCGCCATCCGCGCCATCAGCACCAGTCTGGCCAAGGCGCTGGGCCAGCCCATCGTCATCGAGAACCTGCCGGGCGCGGGCGGCATCACCGGCACCACGCAGATCGTGCGCGCGCCCAAGGATGGCTCGGTGATCGGCGTGGTGTCCAACAACCACGTGGTCAACCCCAGCGTGTACAAGAACATTCCGTTCGACTCGCTGGCCGACATCACGCCCATCACCATCCTGGGCGCCACGCCGTTCGTGCTGGTGGCGCACCCTGCGGTGCCCGCCAAGACGGTGCAGGAGCTGATCGCGCTGGCCAAGGCCAAACCCGGCGTGCTGAACTACGGCTCATCGGGCAACGGCACCATCCTGCACCTGGGCGCGGCGATGTTTGTGGACCAGGCCAAGCTGGACATCAAGCACATCCCCTACCGGGGCATGGGCCCGCTGATGAACGACATCCTGGGCGGGCAGGTGCAGCTGGGCGTGGTGGCGGTGGCACCGGCGGCCGCGCACATCAAGGCGGGTGCCTTGCGGGCCCTGGGCGTGACCACGGCCACCCGCGTGGCGGCATTGCCCGGCGTGCCCACCATCGCCGAGCAAGGCCTGCCGGGCTACGAGCTGGACGGGTGGATCGCCCCCGTGGCGCCTGCGGGCCTGCCCAAGGCCGAGTTGGCGCGGCTGTACAACGGCTTCAAGGCCGCCATGGAGATGCCCGAGGCGCGCGACGCGCTGATTGCGCAGGGCTACGAGATCAAGCTCACGCCACCCGAGCCGGCCGCCGCCTTCTTCCGCAGCGAAGCAGCGCGCATGGCGCAGGTGGTGAAGAACGCCAACGTGAAGATCGACTGACGCAGCGCAGGGACTGCCTGCGGCGTGTTTTTGCAGGGCGTCAGGCGGAGTTTGAGGGTTTTTGGGCGCTTGCGCTAGTGCAATAAGCCTGAGCAGCTATTGTATTGATAGCGGTCACATGGCGTTGGGGCCCTGCGTGCCGCAGGACTGCGATGCCATCGCAGAGCAGCGTGAGGGGCAACTGCCTTGCGGCCCCGTATCAGGCGCGCGGCGCGGGCAGTGCAGGGTGGGCGTGGCGCAGGCGGAACACCTCCACGGCCTGCACCAGTTGCTGCGCCTGCCCGCTCAGGCTGCCTGCGGCAGCGGCGCTTTCTTCGACCAGGGCGGCGTTCTGCTGCGTCGCCTCGTCCATGCGCACGATGGCCTGCGTCACGCGCAGCATGTCGCTGGTCTGCGCGGCGCTGGCCTGGCTGATCTCTTCCATCAGCGCGCTCACGCCCTGGATGGACGCGACCACTTCGGCCATGGTGGTGCCGGCGTTGCGTGCCAGGTCGGAGCCGGCCTGCACGCGCTCCACGCTGGTCTGGATGAGCTGCTTGATCTCGCGCGCCGCGCTGGCACTGCGGGTGGCGAGGTTGCGCACCTCGCTGGCCACCACGGCAAAGCCCCGGCCCTGCTCCCCGGCGCGCGCGGCCTCGACGGCGGCATTGAGCGCGAGGATGTTGGTCTGGAACGCAATGCCGTCGATGACGCCGATGATGTCGGCAATGCGGCGCGAGCTGTCCTGGATGCCTTGCACCACCGCCACCATCTGCGTGACTACATCGCCCCCCCGCTGCGCCACGGTGGCGCCGTTGCGCGCCAGCTCGTTCGCGCGCTGGGCGTTGGAGGCGTTCTGCTGCACGGTGGACTGCAGCTGCTGCATGGACGACGTGGTTTCGTCCAGCGACGAGGCCTGCTCTTCGGTGCGATGGCTCAGGTCGGCGTTGCCCTGGGCGATCTCGGCGCTGGCGCTGGCCACGCCTTCGGCATTGCTGCGCACGCCGGAGACCACGTTTTCCAGGTTGTCCTGCATGGCCCGCAGGGCCTCCAGCAGGCGCGCGGGCTCATCCTTGCCGCCCACCTCGATGCGGGTGGTGAGGTCGCCCGCCGCCACCTTGTGCGCCACCGACACCGCCACTCCCAACGGGCGCACCACTGACCGCGTCAGCAGCCAGCCCGCGCAGGCGCCCAGCGCCGTGACCAGTGCGAGTGCCACCAGGCTGCTGAAGAGCGCGCGCCGGGCATCCTGCGCGGCCTGCTGGGCGATGGCCGCGCTGCTGGCGGCCACCTGCTCGCTCAGCGCCGTCAGCAGCTTGGCCGGGCCCTGGTCAATGTCGGCCACGTCGGCATCGCCCGCAGACGGCACAAAACCCAGCGACTGGAACACCTCGAAGCCCTTGCGGTAGCCCTGCGCCATCTGGGCGTGGGCCTGGGTGAACTTTTGCAGCGCCGCCTTTTCCTGTGCATCGCTCAGCTGGGGCTCCAGCGCCTTGGCCGCATCGGCCACCCGCTTTTCGCTGGCCTGGAAGGCGGTCCAGTGCAGCTCGCGCTTGCGTGAGTCCTCGCCACGCAGCAGGGTGTTCTTCCACTCCAGCACCTGGGTCTTGAACTCGCTTTCCATGCGGCTCACGGCGCGCTCCTGCGCCACGCGGCCCAGCACGGTGGAGTCGTAGGTGCCCAGCGTGCGGTACAGCGTCGCAATGCCGAACAGCGCAGCGCCTAGCAGCAGAGCCAGCACCAGGCCCAGGACAGTTGCCATGCGTGCGCCGATGGAGTGGTTGGACATTTTCATCAGAGGCTCCAAAGGTTCCGCAGCAGGCCTGTTGTCGGGTGCTCAGAGGCGCTGGTGGTTCAGGCCTTCAGCTTGAGCAGGTACACCATCACGCGGGCGGTGGTGAGGTCCAGTTCCATGAACTCTGCCAAATCCTTGCCGGTGAGCCAAGAGGGTTCCCACCGGTTTTGCTTGAGCGTGCGCAGCCAGGATTCGTGGCGGGTGGCGGCCTCGACGGCGGCCAGCATCTCCGCCGCGCGCGCGGCGGGCACACCCTTGCCGGTGAACACGCCGCGCCAGTTCGCCATCACGGCGTCCAGTCCTTGTTCGCGGAACGATGGCAGGCCAAAGACGCTGCGGCGCGACGACACGCCCACGGCGCGCAGCTTGCCCGCGGCAATCGCATCGTTGAACTCGCTGTAGCCCGACAGGCCCAGGGCCGCGTTGCCCGACAGCACGGCCTCGACCACCTCGGCACCGCCAGGAAAGGGCTTGTAGACCAGCCCTTCGGGGCTGGCCTTGGCGGCCCGCGCCAGCACCCCTGCGAACATGTGGTCCACCCCGCCCGCCGAGCCACCGGCAATCGGCATGGCCTTGAGGTCGGCACGCAGCGCATCGGCGAGGTCCTTGGTGGTCTTGATGGGGGAGTTGGCCGCCACAGCCGCCACCAGGTAGTCGCTGGTGAGGCGCGCCAGGGGCTGGATGTGGGTCATGTCCACCGCAGGCTTTTGCAGCGCCACGGCGCCCACCATCACCATGCCGCCCATCAGCAGTGTGTTGGGGTCGTTGCTGTATTTTTCGGCGTACTTGGCCAGGCCCATGGTGCCGCCCTTGCCGCCGATGTTTTCGTACTCCACCTGGTCCGCAGCACCGGCAGCGACCATGGCAGCGCCCAGGGCGCGGCCTGTCTGGTCCCAGCCGCCACCGGCATTGGCGGGGATCACGATGCGCACGGTGCCTGCCAGCTTGGCTGCCTTGGCGGCTGCGGGGGCAGGGCGGACTGCCCCGGCAGCGCTCTGCGCCCAGGCGGTGGAGGGGCCGAGTGTGGTCCAGGTCAGGGCTGCGGCAACGGATTGGGCGATGGCCCGGCGGCGGTCGATGGCTGCAGACATGGAAAGTCCTTTGACAAAAGGGAAGGCAGGAAGGGCGTCGGGAACCAGATCTCGGGCCGCGGCGGGAGGGCTCTGACGGCGTTGCTTCCGCGTTGCCACGCCGAAGCAACGCCATCAGCCGGCGGGGGCATGCGCAGCGAAGGGGCCTGTGCGCCACTACCTGGGCTGCGCGCAATGGTCGCCAGCCAAGCTGTCAGTCTGCTGTCGCCGGCATCAGGGTAAACGCGGGGTTTCAGGCCCAGTGCAGAGCGGCCGAGCCGATCAGCGCACCAAGAAAAACGCCCTGCGCCGCAGGTGCGGGGCAGGGCGTTGGAGCCAGTAAAGGCTGGGTCGCGAGGCTTACAGCGAGTCGATGAAGCTGCGCAGCTTGTCCGAACGCGATGGGTGCTTGAGCTTGCGCAGCGCCTTGGCTTCGATCTGGCGGATGCGCTCGCGGGTCACGTCGAACTGTTTGCCCACTTCTTCCAGCGTGTGGTCGCTGGTCATCTCGATACCGAAGCGCATGCGCAGCACCTTGGCTTCCCGCGGCGTGAGGCCGTCCAGAATGTCCTTGACCACGTCGCGCAGACCGGCCTGCATGGCGGCTTCGATGGGCGCGGTGTTGGCGCCGTCCTCGATGAAGTCGCCCAAGTGGCTGTCGTCGTCGTCGCCGATCGGCGTTTCCATGGAGATCGGCTCCTTGGCGATCTTCATGATCTTGCGGATCTTGTCCTCGGGGATCTCCATCTTGGCCGCCAGGATGGACGCATCGGGCTCAAAACCAAACTCCTGCAGGTGCTGGCGCGAGATGCGGTTCATCTTGTTGATCGTCTCGATCATGTGCACCGGGATACGGATGGTGCGCGCCTGGTCGGCGATCGAGCGGGTGATGGCCTGGCGGATCCACCAGGTGGCGTAGGTCGAGAACTTGTAGCCGCGGCGGTATTCGAACTTGTCCACCGCCTTCATCAGGCCGATGTTGCCTTCCTGGATCAGATCGAGGAACTGCAGGCCACGGTTGGTGTACTTCTTGGCAATCGAGATCACAAGGCGCAGGTTGGCCTCGATCATTTCCTTCTTGGCGTCGCGCGAGGTGGCTTCACCCTCGTTCATGCGCTTGTTGATGCCCTTGAGCTCGGCCAGAGGCACCACCACGCGCGCCTGCAGGTCCATGAGCTTTTGCTGCAGGTCCTGGATGGGCGGAATGTTGCGGGCCATCACGGCAGACCAGGGCTTGCCTGCGGCGGCCTGCTTCTCGACCCACTGCAGGTTCAGCAGGTTGGGTGGGAAGTCCTTGATGAAGGTTTCCTGCGACATGCCGCACTTGTCCACGATGATGCGGCGCAGCTCGCGTTCCTTCTTGCGCACGTCGTCCACCTGGCCGCGCACCATGTCGCACAGCTTCTCGATGGTCTTGGCGGTGAAGCGGATGGTCATCAGCTCGGCCGACAGGGCCTGCTGGGCCTTGATGTAGGCAGGCGTGCCGTAGCCTTCCTTGTCGTACACCTTGTGCACTTTTTCGAACAGCTCGCGCAGCTTGTCGAAGCGCTCCAGCGCCTGCTTCTTGAGTTCTTCGAGCTTCTTGGTCAGCGCCTTGGAGCCGCCCTTGCCGTCGTCGTCATCGGCTTCGTCGAATTCGTCGAAGTCTTCTTCGGCCACGTAGTCGTCGGCCTCGTTGGGGTTGGAGAAGCCGTCCACGATGGTCGAGATGACGACCTTGCCTTCGCGGATCTCTTCGCCCATGTTCAGGATTTCGGCGATGGTGGCGGGCGATGCGCTGATCGCCTCCATCATGGCCATCAGGCCGCCTTCGATGCGCTTGGCGATTTCGATTTCGCCTTCGCGGGTCAGCAGCTCCACGGTGCCCATTTCGCGCATGTACATGCGGACCGGGTCGGTGGTGCGGCCGAATTCCGAGTCCACGGTGGACAGCGCGGCTTCGGCGGCTTCTTCGGCTTCTTCCTCGGTGGC
The DNA here is from genome assembly GCA_035540275.1 of Acidovorax sp. Lineage (GTDB taxonomy): Bacteria > Pseudomonadota > Gammaproteobacteria > Burkholderiales > Burkholderiaceae_C > Acidovorax. The sequence continues at coordinate 8,584 of DATLGV010000773.1, forward strand.
GCCAGCGGGGGCGTTGTCGGTGATGATCAGCGCTTCGGCGTCCGGCGTCTGCTCGTACACCGCCACGCCCAGGTCGTTCAGCGTGGTGATGACGGCTTCGAGGGTTTCGGCATCGACCAGCTTGTCGGGCAAGTGGTCGTTGATTTCAACGTGCGTGAGGTAGCCGCGGGTCTTGCCCAGCTTGATCAGGGCCTTGAGGCGCTGGCGGCGCTTTTGCATGTCTTCTTCGGACAGGACGGTTTCATCCAGACCGAATTCCTTCATCAAGGCGCGTTCCTTGGCCTTGCTGATCTTCATGCGCAGGGGCTTGACCTTTTCGACCGTGGCGGCTGCCTCGGGGGTCTCTTCGATCTCGCCTTCGAGGTCGGCCTCGATATCCGACAGGTCGGTGTCGTCCCCGCTCTCATCGCC
>DATLGV010000774.1:0-2538 GCA_035540275.1 Acidovorax sp.
TGGCCCCACCGCACCACCGTCAGCGCATGAAAACCGTCCAAAAATCCGCCAAGCTCGCCAATGTTTGCTATGACATCCGGGGCCCGATCATGGACGCGGCCAAGCAGATGGAAGAGGACGGGCACAAAATCATCAAGCTCAACATCGGCAATCTGGCCGTGTTCGGCTTTGATGCCCCCGAAGAAATCCAGCAGGACATGATCCGCAACCTGCCCAACTCGGCGGGCTACTCGGACAGCAAGGGCATCTTCGCGGCCCGCAAGGCCGTGATGCACGAGACCCAGAAGCAGGGCATCAAGGGCGTGGCGCTGGACGACATCTACCTGGGCAACGGCGCCAGCGAACTGATCGTGATGGCCACCAATGCATTGCTGGACACGGGCGACGAACTGCTGCTGCCGTCGCCGGATTACCCGCTGTGGACCGCTGCGGCCAGCCTGTCGGGCGGCACGCCGGTGCATTACCTGTGTGACGAGGCCAATGGCTGGATGCCCGACCTCGATGACATCCGCGCCAAGATCACGCCGCGGACCAAGGGCATCGTGGTCATCAACCCCAACAACCCCACGGGCGCGCTGTATTCCGATGAGCTGCTCAAGGGCATCGTCGCGATCGCCCGCGAGCATGGCCTGGTGATCTTTGCGGACGAGGTATACGACAAGGTGCTGTACGACGGCGCCAGGCACACGGCCATCGGCTCATTGAGCGAGGACGTGCTCACACTCACCTTCAACTCGCTGTCCAAGAGCTACCGCTCCTGCGGCTACCGTGCGGGCTGGCTGGTGGTGTCGGGTGACAAGAAGCCCGCCCGTGACTACATCGAGGGCCTCAACATGCTCTCCAACATGCGCCTGTGCGCCAACGTGCCCGGCCAATGGGCGGTGCAGACGGCGCTGGGCGGCTACCAGAGCATCAACGAGCTGGTGTGCGAGGGGGGGCGCCTGCGCAAGCAGCGTGACCTGGCGTATGAGCTGATCACTGCCATCCCGGGCGTGACCTGCGTGAAGCCGCAGGCGGCGCTGTACATGTTTCCGCGCCTTGACCCGGCGGTGTATCCCATCAAGGACGACCAGCAGTTCTTCCTCGAACTGCTGCAGGAAACCAAGGTCATGCTGGTGCAGGGCACGGGTTTCAACTGGCCTGCCCCCGACCATTTCCGCATCGTGTTCCTGCCCCATGAAGACGATCTGCGCGATGCCATCGGCCGCGTGGCCAGGTTCCTGGAGCAGTACCGCAAGCGCTGCGGCACCGACTTGCGGCGCGTTGGCTGATGCGCATTGGGGACTCGCGCCAACCAGGATGAAACAGCCGTATTGCCACAGGGCGAACGTCTTCTCTGATCCTGTTGGGCGCAAGTCGTTTCACTTTTTGATAGCTACCAGCGCTTGACAGATAAGCGCTAGCGCCATTTTTTACCGGTAAAACTCCATGAAACCCATCCAAGTAGGCCTTCTGGGCATCGGCACCGTCGGCAGCGGCGTGTTCAACGTGTTGCAGCGCAACCAGGACGAAATCAGCCGCCGTGCTGGCCGCGGTATCGAGATCACCATGGTGGCGGACCTGGACGTGGCGCGCGCCAAGGCCGTGGTGGGCGACGGCATCCAGGTCGTCAACGACGCCCGCGCCATCATTGCCAACCCCGACATCGACATCGTGATCGAGCTCATTGGCGGCTACGGCATTGCCCGCGCGCTGGTGCTCGAAGCCATTGCGGCGGGCAAGCATGTGGTCACTGCCAACAAGGCGCTGCTGGCCGTGCACGGCACCGAGATTTTTGCCGCCGCGTCGGCCAAGGGCGTGATGGTGGCCTTCGAGGCCGCCGTGGCCGGTGGCATCCCCATCATCAAGGCGCTGCGCGAAGGCCTCACCGCCAACCGCATTCAGTGGATCGCCGGCATCATCAACGGCACCACCAACTTCATCCTTTCCGAGATGCGCAGCAAGGGCCTGGACTTTGACGTGGTGCTCAAGGAAGCGCAACGCCTGGGCTACGCCGAGGCCGACCCGACCTTCGACATCGAAGGTGTGGACGCCGCGCACAAGGCCACCATCATGTCGGCCATCGCCTTCGGCATCCCCGTGCAGTTCGACAAGGCCTATGTGGAAGGCATCACCAAGCTCTCCGCCGCCGACATCAAGTACGCCGAGCAACTGGGCTACCGCATCAAGCTGCTGGGCATCACCAAGCGCGCCGAAAAGGGGATCGAGCTGCGCGTGCACCCGAGCCTCGTGCCCTCCAAGCGCCTGATCGCCAACGTCGAAGGCGCCATGAACGCCGTGGTGGTGCAGGGAGATGCCGTGGGTACCACGCTGTACTACGGCAAGGGCGCGGGTTCCGAGCCCACCGCCAGCGCCGTGATTGCCGACCTGGTGGACATTGCCCGCCTGCACACGGCAGACCCCGAACACCGCGTGCCGCACCTGGCCTTCCAGGCCAACACGCTGCAGGGCGCCATGGACCAGCTGCCTGTGCTGCCGATGAGCGAAGTGGTCACCAGCTACTACCTGCGCCTGCGCGTGGCGGACCAGGCGGGCGTG
>DATLGV010000775.1:0-2519 GCA_035540275.1 Acidovorax sp.
CATCGAGACCGTGACCGTCGACTCGGTGCTGGCCTGGATGCAGCGCACCCAGCTGGCGGCCGCACCCGTGGTGCTGTCGATCAAGAATTGAACCAAAATGCCAGCAAGCGCAATCAATACATGCGCTAGCAGCTATAAGAAAAAGAGCATTTGCCGGTGCGCTACAGCGCGCACCCAAACCCGGCGCACAGCGCCAACGAGGAGAAGAACATGAGCAAGTCCCTGAGACTGTCCGAAAAATGGTTCCGCCGTGGCCTGTGGCTGGTGGCGCTGGTGTTTGCCAGCTTCCTCATCGGTCTGGGCGGCACCATCGTGGGCGATCTGCCCAAGGTCGAGACCCCGCTGCGGGTGGACGACTTTCTGGACAAAGCCGCGGCCGACAAGCTGCGCGCCGAGGTCAAAACGGCGCGCCAGGCCGAGCAGGACGCGCAGACCGCGCTGGAGCAGGCCCAGCTGCAGCGCAGCAAGGTGCGCAGCGAGGTGCAGGCCGAGCGGGAGAGCTTCAACAACTGGCTGTCCACGCGCAGCGCCACGCAGCGCGCCGACCAGGACCCCGAGGTGATCGCGCGCACCCAGGCGCTCGACGCCCTCAAGCTGGTGGAGCGCAAGGCCCAGCAGGCCGTGGAGACGCAGCAGCAGGCCGCACTCGATGCCCGCCAGGCGGCGGCCGCCCGGCAGGAGCAGCTCAACCAGATGGAGTCTGACGGCTATGTGAAGCTCGCGGCCGAGCGCCGCAAGGTCGAGCTGCGCGTGTTCCTGTACCGCCTGGCCCTCACGCTGCCGCTGCTGGCCGCCGCCGGCTGGCTGTTCGTCAAAAAGCGCAAGAGCACCTACTGGCCGTTTGTGTGGGGCTTCATCTTCTTTGCGCTGTTTGCCTTCTTTGTGGAGCTGGTGCCCCACCTGCCCAGCTACGGCGGCTACGTGCGCTACGTGGTGGGCATTGCCGTGACGGCCGTGGTGGGGCGCTACGCCATCCAGGCGCTCAACCGCTACCTGGAGCGCCAGAAGCTGGCCGAGGCCCTGCCCGACCAGGAGCGCCGCAAGGAGCTGAGCTACGACGTGGCCCTGGCCCGCCTGGCCAAGAGCGTGTGCCCCGGCTGCGAGCGGCCCGTGGACCTGAAGAACGAGAAGATCGACTTTTGCCCGCACTGCGGCATCGGCCTCTTCGACCACTGCGGCCACTGCAGCACCCGCAAGAGCGCGTTTGCGCGGTTCTGCCATGCCTGCGGCACCGGGGCGGGCGTGAAGCTGGCGCAGGAGTGAGGCAGGCTGTGCAGCGGCCCAAGCGGGGCTTGCGCTAGCCCACCATCACCCGGTTGCGCCCCTCGGCCTTCGCGCGGTACAGGGCCGTGTCGGCGGCCAGCAGCAAGGTGTCCATGTCGGCATCCGCGCCCAGGGTGGCGCTGTGCACCAGGCCAATGCTGACGGTGGCCCGCTGGGGGCCGCCCTGTGTCGCATCCAGCGCCTGCCGCTCCACGGCGCTGCGCACCCTTTCGGCAATGGCCTGGGCCTCGGTGGGGGACACGCCGGGCAGCACGGCGGCAAACTCTTCGCCCCCCATGCGGCCCAGAACGTCGTCGTCGCGCAGCGCGCGCGCCATGGTCCGGGCAATGCTGACCAGCAGCCGGTCGCCCGCGCCGTGTCCGTGCTGGTCGTTCACCTGCTTGAAGTGGTCCACGTCCACCATCATCACCGCCAGCCCGGTGGACTCGCGCTGGTAACGCTCCAGCAGGCGGTCACCCTGTTGGAGCAGTGCGCGGCGTGCCAGCACACCCGTCAGGTCGTCATGCCGCACCGCGTGGTCCAGACGGCGCAGCGCCTCGGCGCGCGCCGCGCTGGCGCAGGCCACGGCCAGGGGCCCCAGGGCCAGCAGCGTGACACCCACGCGCAGCGAGAACACCTCGCCCGCATGGGCGGGCGTGAAATTGAGGACGCCGGTGGCCACGCCCGCCATGGTCCACAGGCACACCACCAGCGACAGCAGGCTGGCGGTGAAGGCGCTGTAGCTCAGCGCGCACCACAGCAGCCCCGGCACCACAAAAGCCAGCATGCCGGGCCCGCCGATGAGCGTGCGGATGCCCTCGGCCAGCACCAGCGAGCTGACCGGTGCCACGCGCCAGAACAGAGGCGTGTCCGGCGCTTGGGAGGGCGGGTCGGCCGCGCGCGGCGCCGCCAGCACCACGGGCACGATGAGCATGTAGTTCATCAGTTCGGTGCTGAACCACAGAGACAGCACGTCCGTCCAGGGGGCGTTGAAATACACCGGCGCCGCGCCGCAGCCCGCGAGCGCGCCCACCGTGCTGGCGACCAAGGCTGCCAGCAGCAGGTACAGCGCCGCGGCCGTGCGCTGCAGCCGCAGGATGTGCTCGTCCAGCCCCCTCAGCACCAGCCAGCCGGCCGTGACGCCCAGCAGGTTGGCGGCGTTGAGCCACAGGGCCATGCCCCAGGCGCTGCCGGTGGCCAGGTCGGCCGCCACGTAGCCCACGGCGGCTGCCGCCCAGGCGGGCGGCCGGGCCAGG
>DATLGV010000776.1:0-1652 GCA_035540275.1 Acidovorax sp.
CGTCGCCCAGAAAATGGTGAAAGAAAAACAGCGCGCTGAACTGGTCCTGCCCCCGGTCGGACTCGAACAACGGCGGCACCAGCCCGGCCCTGTCCATGGCCGCGCGAATGGCGCGAATGCCACTGCCCTTGGTTTCAGCAAACCGGGTTTCGTGCAACACCGCAGCGATGTGGGGGTTGCGCGGCATGGAGCCAGGCTCGCCCAGATGGTCTGGCGACTTCAGCGAAAAGCCCGGGTTGCGGATTTCCAGACGGTTGGCGTAACGGATCACCTGCACCGGCGCATGCACGCGGTAACTGCGGTGCATGAGCGCGTTGACCAGTGCCTCGCGCAGCGCACGCAAGGGGATCACGGGTTGATCGGTGCGCTGCAGTTGCCGCTCCTCCAGCCCGAAGGACTTGGGCAGGTCGTCCAAAATGGCGGCCTGCGCACGGCGCAGCAGCGAAAACAGCGGCCCGCGCAACTCCACGGTGTCAAAACGGCGTTCAGGGTGCGGCACCCATTCGCGCCCCGGCACACGGATGTAGTCCACCCGCGTCATCGGAAAGCTGCGCCGCAGCGCCACAGGCTTGCCAAACAGCAACACGCCCGCCACCGTCGGCTTCCAGGCGCCGGCGCCATCGCGCCGCACGGCATTCAGGGCGCGCAACACATCCAGGTCGGTCCAGCGCAGCTCCTCGGCGTCTGGATTGGCTTCGGCCCGCGCCTGGCGGTACTCTGCAATGGCGCTTTCGTCCAGATCATCCAGCTCGGCATCAGCCACCAGACCCGCGTCAAAGCTGTCCCGTTGGCGCGATTGGTACAGCGTCTCCAGGTCGTCTTCGGTACACCTCTGGTCCGTGCTGCCAATGCGGCGGAAGGCCCCCTTGGGCAGCCCCGTGGCCTTGAAGTAAACCGGCTTGTCCTGCGCAGGTGACTCAGGCACATGCACCAAGACAACGGGCTTGCCCTCCAGCGCTTCGGTGCGGATGTCCACCCGCAGCGGTATGTTGAAGGTGGTGGCGCACTGGCTGGCCAGGTCGGCGCTGAGCTTGTCTGGCTGGGGAACGCCCTCCACCGCATACCCGGCAAACAGGGCCTGCTCGTCAGGCGCCACACCCAGAAACAGCCAGCCGCCACCCAGGCCCGGCTCATTGGCAAACGCGCAAATGGTCTCCAGCAACGACTTGCCCGTCTCTTGCGCGCGCTTGGCCTCAATCCGCTCGTTTTCGTCCAGCAGGCTCAGCTTTTCCCAAAGGTCGTGCGCGTTCATCGCTCACCGCGCCTTCACGTCATACGGAATGTGCTTGAACACCACATGGGCTTGCGCCAGCCGGGCGGCGCCCAGGCGGCAGGCTTCGCCGTAGACCACCAGCGGCGCGTCGGGGTGGGGCGTGGCGGCGTGCAGTTGCAGCAAGGATTGGAGCACCGCGTGCGTGAGCACATTGCCGCCCGCCGGGCGCTTGTCGCCCAGAATGCCGTTGAACAGCAGGTAGTAGGCGGTGCGGCTGCGCAGCGTGGGGGCCGGGGGCGCTGCGCCGAGAGCGGTCCCCTCAACCTCTTCATCATCACTCTCACCCGTTCGGGCTGAGCTTGTCGAAGCCAGGGCGCGGCCTTCGAGCAGCCCTTCGACAGGCTCAGGGTGAACAGCTATAGGTGCATCGACCCCCGAG
>DATLGV010000777.1:0-4668 GCA_035540275.1 Acidovorax sp.
GCAATGCGCACCTACAACCCCGCCACCGTGCGCATTGCCGAGCTGCTGGGCGCCACGCCCGTGGACGTGCCCATGGTGGAGGTCAACCAGGCGCTGGCGGCGGGCAAGCTCGACTCCATGATCACCTCGGCCCTGACCGGCGTGGAAAACCAGGTGTGGGGCCAGATCCGGCAGTACTACGGCATCAATGCCTGGTTTCCCAAGAACATCGTGTTCGCGAACCTGAGGGCGTTTGACGCGCTGCCGGCGCCGGTGCGCCAGGCCGTGACGCGGGCGGCCGCCGAGGCCGAGGCCCGCGGCTGGTCGCTGAGCGAAACCATCGCGCAGGAGTCGGTGGGCGAGCTGCAGCGCAAGGGCATCCAGGTCGGCCGCGCACCCGCCGAGCTGGACGCCGAACTCAGGCGCCTGGGCGAGCGCTTCTCGCGCGAATGGGTGCAGTCCGTGGGCAACGAGGCCAACAAGATTTTCATTCCGTACTACTTCCAGCGCTGACGCCGGGGCGCCGCCCTGTCCCGTCGCAGCGTCTTTTCTTCATTTCCTCCTACTTACTTCCTTCCTTCTCGACAGGGTTCAATACCATGCAAACCACATCCAACCCCCATGGCAGCCGCTGGCAGTTCTGGATCGACCGGGGCGGCACCTTCACCGACATCGTGGCCAAGCGGCCGGACGGCTCCCTGACCACCCACAAGTTGTTGTCCGAGAACCCCGAGCAGTACAAGGACGCGGCCGTGGCAGGCATTCGTCACCTGCTGGGCCTCAAACCTGGCGAACCCGTCACCCCCGCACTGGTGGAATGCGTGAAGATGGGCACCACCGTGGCCACCAACGCGCTGCTGGAGCGCAAGGGCGAGCCCACGCTGCTGGTCACCACACGTGGCTTTCGCGATGCACTGCGCATCGCGTACCAGAACCGCCCACGCCTGTTTGACCGCCACATCCAGCTGCCCGAGCTGCTCTACACCGAAGTCATCGAGGCCCGTGAGCGCATGGGCGCCCACGGTGGCGTGCTGCAGAACCTGAACGAAGCCACCTTGCGCGGTGACCTGCTGGCAGCCTATGGTCGCGGCCTGCGCAGCGTGGCCATTGTGTTCATGCACGGCTACCGCTACACCCAGCACGAGCAGGCGGCCCAACGCATCGCCCAAGAAGTCGGCTTCACGCAGATCAGCACGTCGCACGAAACCAGCCCCATGATGAAGTTCGTGAGCCGGGGCGATACCACGGTGGTGGATGCCTACCTGTCGCCCATTCTGCGCCGCTACGTGGAGCAGGTGGCCAGCGAGATGCCAGGCGTCAAGCTGTTCTTCATGCAGTCCTCGGGGGGGCTTACCGACGCGGGCACGTTCCAGGGCAAGGACGCGATCCTGTCGGGCCCTGCGGGTGGCATCGTCGGCATGGCGCGCACGGCGGGCCTGGCCGGGCACGAAAAGGTCATCGGCTTTGACATGGGCGGCACGTCCACCGATGTGAGCCACTACGCCGGGGCCTTCGAGCGCGAGTTCGAGACCCATGTGGCGGGTGTGCGCATGCGCGCTCCCATGATGAGCATCCACACGGTGGCGGCGGGCGGTGGCTCGGTGCTGGCGTACGACGGTGCCCGTTTTCGCGTGGGCCCCGAGAGCGCCGGTGCCAACCCCGGCCCCGTGAGCTACCGCCGTGGCGGCCCGCTGGCCGTGACCGATGCGAATGTGATGGTGGGCAAGGTGCAGCCCCGCTACTTCCCCAGCGTGTTCGGCCCTGCAGCCAACGAAACGCTGGACGCCGACGCAGTGCGCGCCCGCTTTGAAGACATTGCGACGCAGACCCAGCGCCAACCCGAAGAAGTGGCCGAAGGCTTCATCCAGATTGCCGTGCAGCAGATGGCCAACGCGATCAAGAAGATCAGCGTGGCACGCGGCTATGACGTGACGCGCTACACCCTGCAGTGCTTTGGCGGCGCAGGCGGCCAGCATGCTTGCCTGGTGGCCGATGCCCTGGGCATGTCGCGCGTGTTCGTGCACCCGCTGGCGGGGGTGCTCAGCGCCTACGGCATGGGCCTGGCCGACCAGACCGTGATCCGCGAGCAGGCGGTGGAGATGCCGCTGGCGGCTGAATCTCTGCCCTTGATCGCCGAGCGCCTGGATACGCTGGGCGCTGCCGCGCAGGCCGAGCTGGAGCGCCAGCAGGTCAGCACCAACCCCGTGCAGGTGCGCCACAACGTGCATGTGCGCTATGAGGGCACGGACTCGGCCCTGGTCGTGCCCTTTGGCGACATGGCGGCCATCCAGGCCGCGTTCGAGACGGCCTACCGCCAGCGTTTTGCCTTCCTCATGGCGGGCAAGGGCCTGGTGGTGGAGGCCGTGTCGGTCGAAGCCATGATTGCCGGTGACGCACCCGCCGAGCCGCGCCTGCCCGTGCACCCACACCGCAAGCATCCTCAGCGCGAGGTGGTCCAGATGTACTCGGGCGGCGCCTGGCACGATGCGGCCCTGGTGGTGCGCGAGGACCTGCACCCCGGCGACGTGACACCCGGCCCGGCCATCATTGCCGAGAAGAATACCACCACCGTGGTGGAGCCCGGCTGGTCTGCGCGCCTGACCGACCTGGACCACCTGGTGCTGGACCGCGTGACGGCCCGCAAGGTGCAGTACGCCGCAGGCACCACGGTGGACCCGGTGCTGCTCGAAGTCTTTAACAACCTGTTCATGAACATTGCCGAGCAGATGGGGTTGCAGCTGCAGAACACGGCCTACTCGGTGAATATCAAGGAGCGCCTGGACTTCAGCTGCGCGCTGTTCGACGCGGCCGGCAACCTGATCGCCAACGCGCCCCACATGCCCGTGCACCTGGGTTCGATGGGCGAGAGCATCAAGACCGTGATCCGTGAGAACGCGGGCAAGATGCACCCGGGCGACGTGTACATGCTCAACGACCCGTACCACGGCGGCACACACCTGCCCGATGTGACGGTGATCACCCCGGTGTACGTGGCCGAGGGCAACGAGCCCACGTTTTATGTGGGCAGCCGGGGCCACCATGCGGACATTGGCGGCACCACACCGGGCTCCATGCCCCCGTTCTCCACGCGCATCGATGAAGAAGGCGTGCAGATCAACAACGTGAAGCTGGTGGACCGGGGCATCTTTCTGGAAGAGGAGGTGCGCACCCTGCTGGCCACGGGCGGCGGCACCACGCCATACCCCAGCCGCAACCCGCAGCAGAACCTGGCCGACCTGCGCGCACAGATCGCCGCCAACGAAAAGGGCGTGCAAGAGCTGTCGAAGATGGTGGACCAGTTTGGCCTGGATGTCGTGCAGGCCTACATGCGCCATGTGCAGGACAACGCCGAAGAGTCCGTGCGCCGTGTGATCACGCAGCTCAAGGACGGCAGCTTCACCCTGCCGCTGGACAACGGCGCGCAGATCAGCGTGTCGGTCAAGGTCAATGTGGCCGAGCGCAGCGCGGTCATCGACTTTGCAGGCACCAGCCCGCAGCAGATGAACAACTTCAACGCCCCGCGTGCCGTGTGCATGGCGGCCGTGCTGTATGTGTTCCGCACGCTGGTGGACGACGACATCCCGCTCAACGCAGGGTGCCTCAAGCCGCTGCAGGTGATCATTCCGCAAGGCTCCATGCTCAACCCCAACCCGCCGGCCTCGGTGGTGGCGGGCAACGTGGAGACCTCCACCTGCATCACCAACGCTCTGTTTGGCGCCTTGGGCGTGATGGCGGGCAGCCAGCCCACCATGAACAACTTCACCTTTGGCAATGCGCAGTACCAGTACTACGAAACCATTGCCGGTGGCAGCGGTGCGGGTGCGGTGCTGGACGCCTCGGGCCGTGCGGTGCGCGGCTTTGACGGCACTAGCGTGGTCCAGACCCACATGACCAACTCGCGCTTGACCGACCCCGAGGTGCTGGAGTTCCGCTTCCCGGTGGTGCTCGACAGCTACGAGATCCAGCGCGGCTCGGGCGGTGCAGGCCGCTGGGCGGGCGGGGACGGTGGCGTGCGGCGCGTGCGTTTCCTGGAGGCGATGACGGCCAGCATCCTGTCCAACGGGCGCCTGAACCCCGCCTTTGGCATGGCGGGCGGCCAGCCCGGCAGGCCCGGCGCCAACCGCGTGCTGCGCGCCAACGGCCAGGTGGAAGAACTGGGCCACATTGGCGCAGCGCTGATGGAGCCGGGCGATGTATTCGAGATCGCCACTCCCGGCGGTGGCGGCTTTGGCGAATGTGTCACGTCCTGACGTGATGGATTGCTGACCCTTGTGGGGCCGGTGCTGTGTGCTGCGAACCTGCTGCGGCGCACGGCGCACGGCGCTGGCCACCACCGCATTCCCCCCGCACGGTGCGGGAAATGAAACAGGAGAACGCTCATGAACTATTTGCCCGCCACTTCCGGGGCGCCTGGCGGCGCCGCCTTCTCCGCCGCACCGGCCGACGCGGAGTCCAGCCGTGCCGTGCCAGACGCTGCAGCCCAGAGCCCAGCACCTGCCCGGCGCCGCCGGACTCTGAGCGTGGGGCAAAAGCTGGCGGCCAGTTTTGGCATCCTGGGCTTTGCGGTGGCGCTGCTGGGGGCCACCACCTGGCTCACAGGGCAGGACACAAGCCGCCAGGCCACGTCGCTGACCACGGAGCAGCTGCCCATCGAACGCACCGTGCGCGACTGGAAAACCCAGTCGCGCA
>DATLGV010000778.1:0-8914 GCA_035540275.1 Acidovorax sp.
TTGCACAGCGTACCCAGGGGCTCATGGTGGCCCCCGGCAACCCGCTGGGCCTGCACAGCCTGGCCGATGTGGCCCGCACGGGCGCCCGCTTCATCAACCGCCCGCTGGGCTCGGGCACGCGGGTGCTGCTGGACGACCTGCTGGCCCAGGCGGGCATGGAGCCAGAGAGCATCGCAGGCTACGCACTCAACGAACCCTCCCACACCGCCATTGCCCAGGCCGTGGCCGCAGGGGCGGCCGACGTGGGCATGGGCATCGAACTGGCGGCCCGCGCGCGGGGGCTGGACTTTGTGCCCCTGGTGCAGGAGCGCTATCACCTGGCGTGCCTCAAAGCCAGCCTGGACCAGCCCGCCACGCTGGCACTGCGCACCCTGCTGCAAACCCCCGAGTGGCTGGCCCACATGGCCACGCTGCCGGGCTACACCGCCTGGCATTGCGGCGAGGTGCTGGCCATGAGCACAGTGCTGCCATGGTGGCAATTTGCACGGAAGAAGCGCGCGTCCACGCCTAGGCAGAAACCCTAATTGCTGCAGATTTGATAGCTGAAGAATGAGGACCTGCTGCGGGATAACACCGTCACGCTGCTGTCAGACTCCGCCTACAGTGCTCCGTAGAATCGCGCCGTCGTCACAGTGTGTCCGGCCCGTGGGCCTATCCGCGCGCGGGCCGGGCATCTCGCACACACAGCCTTTTTATTGGAGACACCATGCAGGCTCTATTGAAGTTATCAAGAGGGATCGACTGGCTTAACACCCAGGTCGGCAAGTACGTGGTCTGGCTCATCCTGGCCTCCACGTTCATCAGCGGCGTGAACGCCGTGGTGCGCAAGGCGTTCAACATCAGCTCCAACGGTTACCTTGAAATCCAGTGGTACCTGTTTGCGGCTTCGTTCCTGCTGGCTGCAGGCTACACGCTGCTGCAAGGTGAACACGTGAAGGTGGATGTGGTCTCCAGCAAATTCAGCAAACGCACGCAGATCTGGATCGACGTCTTCGGCTACGTTGTCTTCCTGACGCCCATGTGCCTGGCCGTACTGTGGTTCTCCACGCCATTCTTCCTGCGGGCACTCTCTACCGGCGAGATGTCCAGCAACGCAGGTGGCCTGATTCGCTGGCCCGTGTACCTGATGATGCCCCTGGGCTTCGCACTGCTGTGGCTGCAGGGCATCTCCGAACTCATCAAGCGTCTGGGCTTCCTGCAAGGCCTGATCGAAGACCCCACCGTCAAGAAAACCGAGAAGACGGCCGAGGAAGAACTGGCTGAATCCATCCGCAACCTGGCCGAAGCCGCCAAGGGCAACGGCAAGAACAAGGCCGAGGCCCACTGAGCGGCCCTACCAAGCGGAGCACACACCATGGAATTTCTCACCCACAACCTCGCCCCCATCATGTTCGCGGGGCTCATCTGCTTCTTGCTGGTGGGCTTTCCGGTCGCCTTCAGCCTGGGCGCCTGCGGACTTTTCTTCGCCTTCATCGGCATCGAGCTGGGCGTGCTGCCCGAGGCACTGCTGCAAGCCGTGCCCCTGCGCATCTTCGGCATCATGCAGAACGACACCCTGCTGGCCATTCCGTTCTTCACGCTCATGGGGCTCATATTGGAGCGAAGCGGGATGGCGGAAGACCTGCTGGACACCATTGGTCAGCTGTTCGGCCCCATCCGTGGCGGCCTGGCACTGGCGGTCATCTTTGTGGGCGCGCTGCTGGCAGCCACCACAGGCGTGGTGGCCGCGTCGGTGATCTCGATGGGCCTGATCTCTCTTCCCATCATGCTGCGCTATGGCTATGACCGCCGGCTGGCCGCTGGCGTGATTGCAGCCTCCGGTACGCTGGCGCAGATCATTCCTCCGTCGCTGGTGCTGATCATCATTGCCGACCAACTCGGCCGCAGCGTGGGCGACATGTACAAGGGCGCCTTCCTGCCCGGCCTGATGCTCACCGGCTTCTACGCCGGCTACGTCATTCTGTTGGCCATCTTCAAGCCCCAGTGGGTGCCTGCCTTGCCGCCCGAAGCGCGCACACTCAAGGGCGACAACGGCAAGAGCGGCGTGCCCTCCCTGCTGGTGCTGACCGCGATTTGCGTTGCTGCATCGATCTACGTGGCCCAGCACATGGCTGCCCTGCACGGCTGGTGGTCGGGTGAGGCGGTGGAGCGCGTGGCGCTGGACGAAACCATCGTGGTGTCCATGTGCTTCGGCGTCGCACTGGCCTTCGTGGCCGCCAGCATCAACAAGATCACCCGCCTGGGCCTGCTGTCCCGCGTGGCCGAGCGTGTGACCTTTGTGCTGATTCCTCCGCTGTTGCTGATCTTCCTGGTGCTGGGCACCATCTTCCTGGGTGTGGCAACGCCCACCGAAGGCGGGGCCATGGGAGCGCTGGGTGCCACCATCATGGCCGTGGCCCGTCGCCGCTTGAGCTGGGATCTGCTCAGGCAGGCCATCACCACCACCACCAAGCTGTCGTGCTTTGTGGTGTTCATCCTGGTGGGCGCCACCATCTTCGGCCTGACCTTCCAGGGCGTCGATGGCCCCCTGTGGGTCGAGCACCTGCTGTCAGGTCTGCCTGGCGGCCAGCTGGGGTTCCTGATCGTCGTGAACATCATGGTGTTCTTCCTGGCGTTCTTCCTGGACTTCTTCGAACTGTCGTTCATCGTGGTTCCGCTGCTGGCACCCGTGGCCCACAAGCTCGGCATTGACCTGATCTGGTTTGGCGTGCTGCTGGCCATCAATATGCAGACCTCGTTCATGCACCCGCCCTTCGGCTTTGCGCTGTTCTACCTGCGCAGCGTTGCCCCCGCCAAGGAATACATGGACAAGGTCACCAAGAAGATGATTGCACCGGTGACCACCACCCAGATCTACTGGGGTGCAATTCCTTTCCTCATCATTCAACTGGCCATGGTGGCATTGGTCATCGCCTTCCCTGCCATCGTGTCCGGGGGATTGGACAAGCCCGAGGTTTACGATCTGGACAAGGTGCGCCTGGAGATGGAGGCCAACATGCCCCAGCCCATGGATCAGACGGACCCGGCAGCTGCCATGGGCAGTGAGCCCGCCGCAGACGATCCGATGAAGGCGATGCAGGATTCGCTCAACAACAACGCCAATCCAGCCGACAAGAAAGAATAGGCAGAAGAACAGGACCCCGCGCCGGCCACGGCGCTCCTGCGTGAGCGGCCGCTGGCCTCCTCCAACCAACCCCGTGGGTGCTTCACGCCCACGGGGTTTTTTGTTGCGGACACGGCCAGGTCCGCGACATCCAGGCCGGCGCGCTGCACCATCGTTGCAGGGCTCGAGGGCCGCCTACACCACACAAGCGAGAACCCGTTCGTATAGCCCCCCGTGTCGTCTCGTATCGCCGCACGTACGGCCCACTCCAACCATGCGGGCATCCGGTGCCCTGGCAGGGAAGCCCCTGGATGAAACAATGAGGTCGGATGCGTCTTCAGGCAAGGCGCCGACCACGGCGATGGCCGCAACAGCCACCCCAAGGATTTGCAACGCCGGGCGGCGGCGACTCCGGCACCTTCATGCCACAGATTTCCCCGACATGGCAGCCACGGGGCGTAGCAGACTGCGGCTGAGGATCTCTGCCACCGCGCGGTGAACAACGAGATAGCTGCACCCCGATGGGCAGCGCTGAACGAAAAAAAACCTGCCCGGTTATCCAGGCAGGTTTCGGATTCGAACTCTTCACGCGGCAGATGTGCCGCATGCGCGTTCTCAGAGTTTCTGTGACGACATGAAGTTGTCGAAACGCGATTCGGCAAAACGGAACCACAGGATCTGGTCGCGCTGGAAATTGCGGTAGTCGCCGTAAATCTTCTTCCACTCGGGGTTGCTCTTGTCCAGATCGGCATACAGCTCCATGGTGCTCTTGAAAGAGGCATCCATCACCGTTTGCGGGAACGGCAGCACCTTGGTCTTGGCGGCCACCAGTTGCTTGAGCGCGCCAGGGTTGCGGGCGTCGTAGCGTGCCTGGGTGGTCACATGGGCTTCGTGGGCCGCAGCCTGGACGATGGCCCTGTTTTCCGCAGACAGGCCCTCCAGGGCTTTCTGGTTCACGTAGAACTCCAGGTTCAGGCTGCCTTCCCACCAGCCGGGGTAGTAGTAGAAAGGCGCAACCTTGTTAAAACCCAGCTTCTGATCATCGTAGGGGCCAATCCACTCGGCGGCATCGATGGTGCCCTTTTCCAAGGATTGATAGATCTCCCCACCAGGAATATTCTGTGGCACGCCGCCCATGCGCTCAATCACCTTGCCGGCAAAACCGCCAACGCGGAATTTCAGGCCCTTGATGTCCTCGGGCGACTTCACTTCCTTGCGGAACCACCCGCCCATCTGCGCGCCGGTGTTGCCACCGAGGAAGTTCACGATGTTGTATTTGGCGTAGAACTCGCGCATCAACTTGGTGCCGTTGCCGTCCACCATCCACGCGGTCAGCTGGCGCGAATTCATGCCAAACGGGATGGCGCCACCGATGGCAAATGCTTCATTCTTGCCGAAAAAGTAATAGGGGGCTGTGTGGGCGATTTCCACCGTGCCGTTCTGCACGCCGTCCACCACGCCGAAAGCAGGCATCAACTCGCCTGCCGCGTGCACGGACACTTCAAACTTGCCGCCCGACATCTCTTTGACGGCCTTGGCAAACACTTCAGCGGAGCCAAAAATGGTGTCGAGCGACTTGGGGAAGCTCGATGCGAGACGCCAGCGCACCGCCGCCTGGGCATGCACTGCAGGCGCAATGCCCGCCGCAAGTACGCCTGCGATACCGGTTTTTTTGATTAAAGAACGACGATCCATGGTGACTTTCCTTCATATGACGTGCACTTTTGGCGCACGCTGGGCCAAAAAAACCGGTATCTGCGCAGCACCGAAATGCTGCAGCGGCTACCGGCTCGAAAATGAGCTGGGGGGGAAGGCAGGCCTTCTGCCCCCAGGAATGAATCAGAGCTTGACGCCCGTCATGTAATTGTCAAAGCGCAGCTCGGAGTACCGTGCCCAAAGCAGCTGGTCACGCTGGAAGGCCCGCATGTCCTGGTGGATGGTCTTGAACTCAGGCGATTTGTCTTCGTGCTCGGCAAAGACTTCCATGGAGGCCTTGTAGCCTGCGTCCATGATTTCCTTGGGGAAAGCCTTGAGCTGCGTCTTTGCGGCCACCAGTCGCTTGAGGGCTATGGGGTTGAAGGCGTCGTACTTGGCAGTCATGTCACGCGCGGCCACTGCAGTGGCGGCATCGACGATGGCCTGGAAGTCTGGCGGCAGTGCCGCATAGGCCTTGGCGCTGATGAAGAACTCGAGCTCGGCACCACCCTCCCACCAGCCGGGGTAGTAGTAGTAAGGGGCCACCTTGTTGAAGCCCAGCTTTTCATCGTCGTAGGGGCCGACGAACTCAACGGCGTCCAATGTGCCCTTCTCGAGCGCCTGGTACACATCCCCTGCGGGCATGTTCTGAGGCACCACGCCGAGCTTCTGCATGGCTTCGCCGAAGAGGCCGCCACCCATGCGGAACTTCAACCCCTTGAGGTCAGCGACCGTCTTGATTTCCTTGCGGTACCAACCCCCCATCTGCGTGCCGGTGTTACCCGCGCTACGGCTCTTGATGTTGTAGTTGGCGTAGAAGGCATCCATCAACTTGCGGCCGTTGCCGTGCTCCATCCAGGCGTCCATTTGGCGGGCGGTCAGGCCAAATGGCACCGCGCAGCCGAAAGCAAAAATGGAGTTCTTGCCCGTGAAATAGTAAGGGGCCGTCTGCGCCATTTCCACGGTTCCATTTTGCAGTGCGTCCACGACGCCGAAGGCTGGCATCAGCTCTCCGGCGGCGTGCACCGACACCTCGAACTTGCCGCCTGACAGAGCCCGCACGGTCTTCGCAAACATTTCGGCGCTGCCGAAGATGGTGTCCAGCGACTTGGGGAAACTGGAGGCAAGGCGCCAGCGCACCGTGGCTTGTGCATGTACTGCGGGCGCAACGCCAGCAGCCAGCACGCCTGCGATACCCGCGCTTTTGATAATGGAACGACGATCCATGAATTTATCTCCGAAACATTGATGGATCCGCACCAGGACTGTCCCGCTCTACCTGATGTTCCCCACATGCACAAAACATGCGGGGATTGTAAAAACCGACATCACAGACCCTTTGCGGGTTTTCCCGTGAAAGAGAACGCGACACCGTGAGAGCTCAGCTTTCTGCAAGGATTGACAATCCGGCACGGAGAAAGGCGATGGGCGAAAAAAACCGCACACCGTGGTCGCATTGTGCCCTCAGGACTGCCCGCCGAACATGTGACAAGCCCCTAGTGTCCCGAGTTGGAAATGCGTGGAATAAATCTTCCGACAATCGCCGCGCTGCGGCGTTGCCAATCCCGCGATAGCTACATGGCTACGGCCATCGCCGGGGCTGGTGCCTTGCCTGGCAGGATGTCGGCGGCTCTATCTCCTCCACGGGCTTCGAACCCGTAACCCCGGATAGATAGAAAGCGAAAGAGAGAGAGAAAAGCGCCCCGCCGCCACGCGCGCCTTGTCGCGTGGGTTCTGGAAGAGCTGCCGTTACAAAACGCCGTCGTTGCAGAAACGCTGGCGCACCGCGCGCAACATTCCGCGCGCATCCAGCCCTTGCAGAGCGAGCAACTTGGCCGGATCACCATGCTCGATGAAAGCATCGGGCAGGCCCAGCTGCAGCACGGGGCGCACGATGCCCATGGCGTTGAGGGCCTCGGCCACCGCACTGCCCGCACCGCCCATGATGGCGCCCTCTTCGACCGTGACGAGGGCGTCGTGGCGCTCGGCCACGTCGCGCAGCAGGGCTTCGTCGATGGGCTTGGCCCAGCGCATGTTGACCACGGTGGCATCCAGCGCCTCGCCCACCTCCAGCGCGGGATACAGCAAGGTGCCAAACGCCAGAATGGCAATGCGGGGCGCATTGCCGTCCACCTTGGCGTCCGCCTCGCCCTTGCGCTCGCGGCGGACTTCGCCCTTGCCGAACGGCAGGCCCTCCAGTGCTGCCAGCGGCGCCACGCCCACGCCGCTGCCGCGCGGGTAGCGCACGGCCACGGGGTGGTCCTGCTCAAACGCACTGCTGAGCAACTGGCGGCATTCGCGCTCGTCGGCGGGGCAGGCCATGCTCATGTTCGGGATGCAGCGCACGAACGGGATGTCGTAGGCGCCTGCATGCGTAGCACCGTCGGCGCCCACCAGGCCCGCGCGGTCCAGCGCAAACACCACGGGCAGATTCTGCAAGGCCACGTCGTGGATCAGCTGGTCGTAGCCCCGCTGCAAGAAGGTGGAGTAAATGGCGACCACGGGCTTCACGCCTTCGCAGGCCATGCCTGCGGCAAACGTGACGGCATGTTGCTCGGCAATGCCCACGTCGTAGTAGCGGTCCGGAAAACGCTTTTCAAACTCGACCATGCCCGAGCCCTCGCGCATGGCCGGGGTGATGCCCACCAGGCGCGTGTCCTGCGCCGCCATGTCGCACAGCCATTGGCCGAACACCTGGGTGAAGGTCTGCTTGGGGGGCGTGGCGGGCTTGGTCAGGCCCACGGAGGGGTCGAACTTGCCGGGGCCGTGGTAGGCCACGGGGTCGGCCTCGGCCAGCTTGTAGCCCTGGCCTTTCTTGGTGACCACGTGCAGGAACTGCGGGCCCTTCAGGCTCTTGATGTTCTCGAGCGTGGGGATCAGCGAATCAAGGTCGTGCCCGTCGATGGGGCCGATGTAGTTGAAGCCGAATTTCTCGAACAGCGTGGCGGGCACCACCATGCCTTTGGCCTGTTGCTCGAAGCGCTTGGCCAATTCGAGCAGGGGCGGCACCGGGCGCAGCACGGTCTTGCCCACGTTCTTGGCGGCGGCGTAGAACTGGCCGCTCATCAACTGCGCGAGGTAGCGGTTGAGCGCGCCCACGGGCGGGCTGATGCTCATGTCGTTGTCGTTGAGCACCACCAGCAGGTTGCAGTCGGCCACGCCCGCGTTGTTGAGCGCCTCGAAGGCCATGCCCGCCGTCATCGCGCCATCGCCGATGATGGCCACCGCGTGGCGGTTCTCGCCCTTGCGCTTGGCGGCCAGGGCCATGCCCAGCGCGGCCGAGATGCTGGTGCTGGAATGCGCCGTGCCGAAGGTGTCGTAAATGCTCTCGGCCCGCTGCGGGAAGCCCGAGATGCCGCCCAACTGGCGCAGCGTGTGCATGCGGTCGCGGCGGCCCGTCAGGATCTTGTGCGGGTAGGTCTGGTGGCCCACGTCCCACACCAGGCGGTCTTCCGGGGTGTTGAAGACATGGTGCAAGGCCACAGTCAGCTCCACCGTGCCCAGGTTGGAACTGAGGTGGCCACCGGTCTGCGACACGCTCTGCAGCACAAACTCGCGCAACTCGGTCGCCAGCACCTTGAGGTCCCCGCGCGAGAGCCGCCGCAGGTCTGCCGGGTCATTGATGGTCTGCAGCAAGGGAAAGGGTGTCGTGGACATTGACTATTCTTTTGATAGCTACGAGCGCAAGAGATTCAAGCACCAGCAGGCATATGGACATTCATGGAGTCGCCAGGGACCAGGGCCGGGCTCAGTGCGAGCGGCGCACGACCATGTCCGCCAGGGCGGCCAGGGCACGGGTGTCGGGCAGGCCGCTGCGACCCAGGGCTGCATGGGCCTCGACCAGCAGCTCCCGCGCGTAAGCCTGCGCACGCTCCAGGCCAAGCAACGAGACGTAGGTGGGTTTGTCTGCGGCCGCGTCCTTGCCGGCCGTCTTCCCCAGGGTGGCCGAGTCCGCCACCACGTCCAGGATGTCGTCCACCACCTGGAACGCCAGCCCCATCGCGGCCCCATAGTCGGACAGCGCCTGGTAGGCAGCGGGCGCCGCGTGGCCACACAGAGCCCCCATGAGCACGCTGCCCTGGAGCAAGGCACCTGTCTTGAGGCGGTGCATCTGGC
>DATLGV010000779.1:0-5575 GCA_035540275.1 Acidovorax sp.
AGCCCACGGTGTTCTTTGGGGCGCCCACCGGGTTCGCCGGCATGCTCGCCTCGCACCGCCTGCCTTCCCGCAGTGCGGTGGCGCTGCGCATGTGCTCGTCGGCTGGCGAGGCGCTGCCCGCCGAGATCGCACAGCGCTTCAAGGCCCATTTCGGTTGCGACATCATTGATGGCATTGGCTCGACCGAGATGCTGCACATCTTCCTGTCCAACCGCCCTGGCGATGTGCGCTACGGCACTACTGGCAAACCGGTGCCGGGGTACGAGATAGCCCTGCGCGGCGAAGATGGCGGCGAGGTGCCGCAGGGCGAGATCGGCGACCTGTACATCCAGGGCCCCAGCGCTGCGCTGATGTACTGGAACAACCGTGCCAAGACCCGCGAGACCTTCCAGGGCGCGTGGACCAAAAGTGGCGACAAGTACGTGCGCGATGCCGAGGGCTACTACACCTACGCCGGGCGCAGCGACGACATGCTCAAGGTCAGCGGCATCTACGTGTCTCCCTTCGAGGTGGAGGCCACGCTGATGCAGCACACGGCGGTGCTGGAGGCGGCCGTGATCGGCACGCAGGACGCTGACGGCCTGACCAAGACCAAGGCGTTTGTGGTGCTCAAAGATGGGCAGGCGGTCACACCGGATGAACTCAAGGCCTTTGTGAAGGAACGCCTGGCGCCCTACAAGTACCCGCGTCTGATCGAGTTCTTGCCCGAGCTGCCCAAGACAGCCACCGGCAAGATCCAGCGCTTTCGGCTGCGCGAACGGGAGCAGCGGGCGTGAGTGCCAACGCCGCTGCACCCAGCCCCGTGGGGCGCACGGAGCATGTGCCCGTGGTCTGGCGCAACCGCACGGTCCACATCGAGTACCAGTGGATAGCCCCTGAGCGCAGCGCTGCCCCCTTGGTGGTGTTCCTGCACGAAGGCCTGGGCTCGGTGGCGATGTGGAAGGACTTCCCGCGCCAGCTGTGTGATGTGGGTGGGTTGCGGGGGCTGGTGTTCTCCCGTCCCGCCTATGGCCGGTCCACCCCCCGGGGCGCGGACGAGGTGTGGGGTGTGGACTTCATGCACCAGCAGGCACATGAGGTGGTCCCCGCATTCCTCGACGCACTGGGGGTGCAGGAGGCCGCCTGGCTC
This sequence comes from Acidovorax sp., assembly GCA_035540275.1. Taxonomy (GTDB): domain Bacteria; phylum Pseudomonadota; class Gammaproteobacteria; order Burkholderiales; family Burkholderiaceae_C; genus Acidovorax. Next base: position 1,130 of record DATLGV010000779.1, read on the forward strand.
TTCGGCCACAGCGATGGCGCCTCGATTGCCCTGTTGATGGCTGCGCGCTGGCCGCAGCGCGTGCAGGGGCTGGTGGTGATGGCGCCGCACCTCTTTGTGGAAGACGTGACGGTGCAGAACATCGAACGTGCGCGGGACGCCTACGAACAGACCGATCTGCGCCACAAGCTGCAGCGCTACCACGACGATGTGGATTCCGCCTTCTGGGGCTGGAACCGCATCTGGCTGGACCCTGCCTTCCGTGCGTGGAACATCGAACCGAAGGTTGCCCAGATCCGCGCCCCGGTGCTGGCCATCCAGGGCTGTGACGACGAGTACGGTACCCTGGCGCAGATCCGGGGCATTGCCCGGCGGGTGCCGGGCACTCGGCTGCTGGAGCTGCCGGACTGTGCACACTCTCCGCACCGCGACCAGCCTGATGCGGTCATGGCAGCTGCGGTGGCCTTCGTGAGAGCTGCTGGCGCCCAAGCGGTGTAGGGCACTGATGAAAAGAAAAAGGGGCCTTGCGGCCCCCGGATCTGAATCAGATGCCCAGCGGCCATCCGCGCATCAGGCGGTTGCGTCCTTGAGCTTCTTCAGGGCGCGGGTCTTGATCTTGACCGAGGCAGGCTTGGCGGGGAACCAGCGCTCTTCACCCGTGAACGGGTCCTTGCCAAAACGCTTCTTCTTGGCGGGCACTTGCTGCAGACCGATCTTGAGCACGCCAGGCAGCGTGAACTCGCCAGAGCCCTTCTTGTGCACCGAGCCCAGGATGGCGGCTTCCAGCGCGGCCAGCACGGCCTTGGCCGCCTTGGGTTCCACGCCCGACTGCTCGGCCAGGTGGGCGACCAGCGTGGTCTTGTTGAACGCGGCCTTGATGGGCTTCAGGGCGGCAGCAGCGGCCACGGGCTTGGCGGCGGGCGCTGCCTTTTTGGCGGCAGGGGCTGCCTTCTTGGCGGCGGGGGCTGCGGCTTTGGCGGTCACCTTCTTTGCGGGAGCGGGAGTTTTCTTTGCAGTTGCCATGATGTTTTTTCGTTGATGGAAGTGACGATGGGCCTTGCCGCTGAGAAGCTGTTCAAAGGGCGAAGACCTGCGCGATTTTAGGTGCGATAACGGCAGGCGCGATAGGGCCTGCGTGCCGCAGGTGTTTGCAGCCGTCGCATGGGGCAGTGTCTGCTGCTTGCGCAGGGCCCGCGAGGCCGTTGCAGGAGCGTGCTTGGAACAGGTTCCTAGCGCCCCGTGGTTGTCTAGGCTGCCGCCTGCAGGCCCAGCACCGCGATCACGTGGCAGCCCGTGCCTGCGATGACGCAGCCATGCCACACTGCATGGGCGTAGCGCACCACGCTGTCCATCACGAAAAACACCACGCCGCCCGTGTACGCGGCCCCGCCGATGACCAGCCAGGCCGCACTCACGGCGGGCACGTGGGCCATCAGCGGCAAGGCCGCCAGCAGCGCCACCCAGCCCACCGCCACATACCAGGCCGTGGACAGCCAGGGCGCCGTGCGCTGTGTTCGCCGCGCGCGCCGCGTGCGCAGCTGGAGCCCGCAGCCCGCCAGGGCTGCAAGCCACACCAGGGCCAGGGCGGTGACGGGGTGGGCGTCGCCCGGCGCATTCAACGCAAACGGGGTGAAGCTGCCCGCAATGAACAGGTGGATCGCTGCATGGTCCAGCCGCAGCGCCCATTGCTTGGCCCACCCCGGCGGCAGTGCGTGGTACAGGGTGGACGCGCCATACAGCAGCGCCATGGTGGCTGAGAACACCAGCACACCCCAGGCGGCTTCGGGTTGCGCAGCGGGTGCCGACACCAGCAGCTGCGGCACGGCAAGGCAGGCGCCCACCAGCGCGGCGCCATGCAGCGCACTGTTGGCCACCTCTTCGTGCAGGTCCTGCGGCCGGTCGCTCACGGCGGTCTCGCTAGTGGTGGGCAGGCGTGTGCAGCCGCTCGCGCCACAGCTGCCAGCGCGCGCGCTGCAGGGCCAGAAACTCCACCAGGCCCCAGGCCAGCGCGCAGGCCAGCAGCGCCCAGCCCATGGCCCAGCGGTAGGCCTCAGTCTTGCGCGGTGGCGGGTACATCATCGTGGTCCCAGCCAGCGGTGCGGGGCAGGTCCAGGCTCAGCCACCCGCGTTCATCGAACAGCTCATCCAGCAGCCGCTGCAGTCCGAACAGTTTCCAGAGCATGGTGCGCCTCTTCCAAAGGGTGGTAACTGCAGGCAAGGTAGCGCCCTTGTGTGACGGTTTCGCGTCGGTTCGCGTAAACGCCACAGGCGGGCAGCACCGCTATCCGAGCCGCCCGGCGGGCGTTATCCTCGCCGCCTGGCACGCACGCTGGCGTGCTCCACCCACTGAATGCTTCCCCATTGAACATGCTGCCCGAGCTTGCGGCGCTGGAAAAAATCCTGGAGCTGGGGGCGCCCCATCTGCAGGTGCAGGTCGTCCAGCAGGTGCCCGTGGCATCGGGCCAGCAATTTCCCATCTATGCCATCGGGCTGGGCAACCCGGCCCTGGACGTGCCTGCGGTGGGGTTCTTTGGCGGCGTGCATGGGCTGGAGCGCATTGGTGCCGAGGTGGTCATTGCCTACCTGCAAAACGTGGTCATGCGGCTGCAGTGGGACACCACCCTGCACCAGCAGCTGGAACGGGTGCGCCTGGTCTTCATGCCCATTGTCAATCCCGGGGGCATGTGGTCTGCCACGCGCGCCAATCCGCGCGGGGTGGACCTGATGCGCAACGCGCCCGTCGATGCGGTGGACCCGGTGCCCTGGGGCATTGGTGGGCAGCGCGTGAGCGCGGGCCTGCCGTGGTACCGGGGCAGGCTGGGCGAGCCCATGGAGGCCGAGAGCCAGGCACTGTGCGAGGTGGTAGGGCAGCAGCTGCTGGCGCGGCCGTTCAGCATTGCGCTGGACTGCCACTCGGGCTTCGGGGTGAAGGACCGGCTGTGGTTCCCGTTTGCCCACACCCGCCGGCCCATTCCGCACCTGGCCGAGCTGCATGCGCTGCAGGACATCTTTCTGCAGGCGCACAGCAACCACCAGTACATCATCGAGCCGCAGAGCGCGCAGTACCTCGCCCATGGCGATCTGTGGGACCACCTGTACCTGCAGGCCTGCCGCGATGTGCCCGCGCACACCTTCTTGCCGCTCACGCTGGAGATGGGTTCGTGGCTGTGGATCAAGAAGAACCCGCGCCAGCTGTTCTCGCGCAATGGCATCTTCAACCCGCTCATCAACCACCGCCAGCAGCGCGTGCTGCGGCGGCACCTGTCTTTGCTCGACTTTCTGTCGCGTGCGGCCTGCAGCCATGCGCGCTGGGTACCCGCGCCCGAGCAGCGCGCCCAGCGCCGTGCCGATGCCCTGGCGGCGTGGTACTGAGATGCCAGCGCACCCGCCACGCCAATGGATCTTGCTGCGCGGGCTGACGCGCGAGGCCGCGCACTGGGGCGCGTTTGCCGAGGGTTTTATGCAAGCGGTGCCTGGCGACCGGGTGCTGGCGCTCGACCTGTCGGGCAACGGCGAGTTCCGCCATCTGACATCACCCTGGTCGGTACAAGGCATGGTGCAGGCCTGCCGCGCGGAGCTGGCGCGGCGTGCCGTGGCGCCGCCCTATCACCTGCTGGCCATGTCGCTGGGGGCGATGGTGGCCACCGAATGGGCGTGTGTGGCGCCTCATGAAGTGACAGGCTGCGTGCTCATCAACACCAGCCTGCGGCCATTCAGCCCGTTCTGGCACCGTCTGCAGCTGCACAACATCGCGCCGCTGCTGCGGCTGGCGTGGCGTTGGCGATCTGCCCATGCGGCAGAGCAGGTGGTGTGGCAGATCACCAGCCGCAGCGCATCTGCCCCCAGCAGCGTGCTGGCGCTTTGGGCCGCTGTGCGCAGGCAACGGCCCGTGTCGGCCCGCAACGCCTTGCGCCAGCTGGTGGCTGCTGCGCGTTACCGCGCGCCGGCCGCCCCGCCCGTGGACCGGGTGTTGCTGCTGGGCAGCTTGCATGACCAACTGGTGTCCCGCCAATGTTCGCAGGCCATTGCGCGCGCCTGGGGCCTGCCGCTGCAGCTGCACCCGTGGGCGGGGCACGACCTGCCGCTGGACGACCCGCAGTGGGTCATCGACGCCGTTGTGCAGTGGCTGGCGTGCGGTGTGGAGGAGGCCGGGGGGGCGTGATCGCCGGCGTCAGGCCGACCCGCCCGACCTGTACCACCCGCGCGCAGTACCGCGGCCCATACCCCGGGGTCACTGCTTGAAACCGACGGCTTCCAACCCCATCGCGCGGATCGCCTCGGCCGCAGCGTCGGCCTCGGCGCGCGTTGCGTAGGGGCCCACCCGCACGCGGATGCGGTGGCCCTTGGCGTTGTTCAGCGCCTGGCGAAACGCTGGCAGACCTTCGTTGAGCAGGCGCGCCTGGGTCTTGCGGGCGTTGGCTTCCTCGGCAAACAGGCCTACGTTGATGTAGTAGCCCGGTGCGGTAC
>DATLGV010000780.1:0-1929 GCA_035540275.1 Acidovorax sp.
CTCCTGGGGGGTGGCCCGGTGGGGGCTTGGCGTCCACTTTAGGCAATTGGCAGCGCGGCAGGGAGTAACAAGATCGTCGTGAATCCGGACAACGGCGGCGCCAGCCAGCGCTGGGCACGGGCGCGGCCGATGGAGCGCACACGGCCTTGTTCTTCCAGCTCGGCCAACGCGCGCTGCACGGTGCGCTGGCTCGCGTCCACAGCCAGCGCCAGCGCCGATGTGGACCAGGCCGCCCCGTCCGACAGCAAGGCGAGCAACGCCGCCGGCTCGCCATGGATGGGCGGTGCCAGCACCACCACCGGCCGTGCGTCCAGGGGCTGCAGCACAAAGCCGCGCGCCGTGGCCTCGATGCGTGCCAGTGGCCGCAGGAGCGCGCGCAGGCGCCCCATCTCCACCCGCAGCCGCGCGCGGTGGGTGTCGTCCGGGTGGCGGGTGCGAAAGGCCTGCGCAATCAGCGCCTCGCGCTCTGCATCGCCGGGCCAGGCCTGCGCCAGCGCGCGCACCAGCGCAAACAGGATGGGCCGACGCGCCAGCGGTCGCCACATGGCGCCAGCGTTTGCGGTGGTTGCGTCCGGGGCTACCCCCACGCAGCGCCGGCACGCATCCACCACCAGCGCGCCAGAGGCGAGCAGGTCGGCCACCTCCGACAGGCGCAGCGGCTGGTCCACCCCGGCCCCCACGCGGCGCGCTGCGGGCTGGTCCAGCACGGCGCGCGCTTGCGCCACCTCGGCCAGCAGGGCCGGTATGCGGGCTTGCAGGGCGGCCTCGTGCGCGCGGTCCAGGGCCGCGCGGGCGGTGGCCATGTGCAGCGAGCGCAGCGCCAGCTCGGCCAGGGTCAGGTCGGTCATGGCCCGCAGGGCGGGGGGCAGGTCGCCCGCTGCGGGGGCGGTCGCCAGGGCGTCCAGGGCCGCAGCGGCTTCGTTCAGGCGGCCGATGCGCAGCAGCCGCCGCGCCGCAATCAGCCGCGCCTGGGCGGCGTTGGCGGTGTCGCCATGGGCTTGCAGCGTGTCGGCGGCCTCCAGCAGCGGGCGGGGCGCCCCGCCCAAGTCGCGCAGGGCCAGCGCCACTTCGGCTTCGGCCACCACGCAGCGGGCGCGCGCCTGGGCTTCGTGGGGGCCAAAGGAGCGCGCAGCCTGCCGCAGCAGGTCGCGCGCACGGGGGTGCTCGCCCAGCTGCGCCATGGCAATGCCGCGCAAGGCCAGGGCGGGCGGGTCGTCACGCAGGGCCACGCGCTTGAGGGCGCCCAGCGGGTCCCCTGCGGCCAGGGCGCGGGCAGATGCGGAGATCAGCGAATCCATGGGCCACAGACTACACGCCCGCCGCAGCCACCGTCACGCGCACGCCAGGCACCCGGCCGGGTGCAGGATACTCTGGCGCTTTGCTGCTTTCACCGCCACAAGGACCGTCCATTGAAATCCGCCAGTGCCACCACCTTCGACGAGGCTTATTACCAGCGCTTCTATTTCGACAAGAAAACCAGCGTGGTGGACCCGCAGCACATGGAGCGCCTGGGCATCTTCGTGTGCAGCTACCTCAAATACCTGCGTGTCCCGGTGCGCCGCGTGCTCGACGTGGGCTGCGGCATCGGGCTGTGGAAAGACATCATGGCGCAGCACTTTCCCGCCGCCAGTTACCAGGGCGTGGAGTTCAGCCCCTACCTGTGCGAGCGCTTTGGCTGGCAGCAAGGCTCGGTGGTGGACTATGCGGCGAGCGAGCCGTTCGACTTTGTGATCTGCCAGGGAGTACTGCCCTACCTGAGCCCGCCCGACCTGAAGGCCGCCCTGCACAACCTGGGCCGCCTGAGCCGGGGCGCGCTGTATATCGAAGCCGTCTCGCGCGAGGACTACGAGCGCGACATCATCGACGAAGACATCACCGACAACCGCGTGTTCCGCCACCGGGCCGATCTCTACCGGCGCGGGCTGCAAG
>DATLGV010000781.1:0-4872 GCA_035540275.1 Acidovorax sp.
GCGCACCAGATCGGCCACCAGCTTGTGGAAGAACGGGGTCTTCTTGCCCAGCTTGTAGCCGTGGCGGATGGCGCGTCGCACGATGCGGCGCTGCACGTAGCCCCGGCCTTCGTTGCTGGGGATCACGCCGTCGCTCACCAAGAAGGCGGTGGCGCGGATGTGGTCGGCAATCACGCGCAGGCTCTTGTTGTTGAGGTCGGTCACGCCGGTCTCGCGGCCGGCGGCCTGGATGAGCTGGTCGAACAGATCGATCTCGTAGTTGCTGTGCACGTGCTGCAGGATGGCCGCCAGGCGCTCAAGGCCCATGCCGGTGTCCACGCAGGGGGCGGGCAGCGGAGTGACGGCACCGGTTTCGTCCATGTTGAACTGCATGAACACGTTGTTCCAGATCTCGATGAAACGGTCGCCATCTTCATCGGGGCTGCCGGGTGGGCCGCCAGGGATCTCGGGGCCGTGGTCGTAGAAGATTTCGCTGCAGGGGCCGCAAGGGCCGGTGTCGGCCATCATCCAGAAGTTGTCGGACTTGTAGCGGCCGCCCTTGTTGTCGCCGATGCGGATCACACGCTCGGGCGGCAGGCCGATCTCTTTGGTCCAGATGTCATAGGCCTCGTCGTCCTCCTGGTACACCGTGGCCAGCAGGCGCTCGGGCGGAAGCTTGTAGACCTCGGTCAGCAACTCCCAGGCCCACTTGAGCGATTCACGCTTGAAGTAGTCGCCAAACGACCAGTTGCCCAGCATTTCAAAGAAAGTGTGGTGGCGCGCCGTGTAGCCCACGTTCTCCAGGTCGTTGTGCTTGCCGCCGGCACGCAGGCAGGCCTGCACGGACACGGCCCGGTTGTAGGGGCGCTTGTCGGTGCCCAGGAACACGTCCTTGAACTGCACCATGCCCGAGTTGGTGAACATCAGCGTGGGATCGTTGCCGGGCACCAGGGGGCTGGACGCGACCACGGTGTGGCCCTTGGAGACGAAGAAGTCCAGAAAGGACTTGCGGATGTCAGCGACAGAAAAAGTGGGAGTGCTCATGGTGTTGTGGAGTGGTTGCACGCAGCAGGCAGACCGCAGGACCGGCGCCTGTGCGCTGCCTGTCGCTGCCCCTATGGGGACCAACCTTTCATTATAGGTTTGCAGCCCTGGCGCCCGTGGCAGTGGTGCGACAGCACGGGCGGAACAGGATTTGCCAGGCTCCATCCCTGCCCCCTGCCCCGAATTCACCCGGCGATCCATGGCCAGTGCCCAAAAATTCGCTTGCGCAGTTCAAATATCTTGTTAATATATTAATAACTTCATCGCCCAACGCACCCAAGGAGCACACCGTGAACCCACAACCCCGCTGGCAAGGCATCTTTCCCGCCATCACCACCAAGTTCCATGCCGACGAGTCCATCGACGCCGAAGGCACGGCCCGGCACATCGACTTCCAGATCCGCAACGGCATCCACGGGCTGGTGACCTGCGGCTCTCTCGGCGAGGCCAGCACCCTTTCGCTGGAAGAAAAGCTCCAGGTCGCCAAAATTGCCCTGGAAGCGGCCGACGGCCGCGTGCCCGTGCTGGCCAACGTGTCCGAAACCAGCACCCGCGAGGCGCTGCGCTACATCGACGGCGCCAACCAGCTGGGCGTGGCGGGCTACATGGTCATGCCCTCGGTGATCTACGTGGCCGACGCACGCGAGGCGATGGCCAACGTGCGCGCCATGGCCAATGCCGCCCAGCGCCCGCTCATGGTCTACAACAACCCCGTGGCCTACCGCGTGGACCTGAAGCCCGAGCACATGCTGGAGCTGGCCGACTGCGAATGGATCGCCGCCATCAAGGAAAGCACGGGCGACATCCGCCGCATCACCGACCTGCGCAACACCGTGGGCGACCGCTACCAGCTCTTTTTGGGCGTGGACGACCTGGCCTACGAAGGCCTGGCCCTGGGCTGCGACGGCCTGCTGGCCGGCGTGGGCTGCGCCTTCCCGCGCGAGACGGTGGCGCTGTACGAGTTGATGAAGGCGGGCAAATTTGCCGAAGCCCTCCCGCTGTACCAGTGGATGACGCCCATGCTGCACCTCGATGTATCGAACAAGCTGGTGCAGAACCTCAAGCTCATCGACGTGCTGGTGGGCGTGGGCACCGAACACATGCGCCGCCCCCGCCTGCCGCTCGTGGGCGAAGAGCGCGCGTTTGTCGAGAGGGTAGTCCGCAAGGCGCTCGAAACCCGCCCGACAAAGTACCAGTCTGTGGCCTGAGACACTAAGACCTAAGACCCCCGACCCACCACGACCAGAACACCATGCGACGCATCCAAGTGATCGACTCCCACACCGGCGGCGAGCCCACCCGGCTTGTCATTGGCGGATTTCCGGACCTGGGCGCTGGCACCATGGCCGAGCGGCGCGCGCTGCTGGCCGAGCGCCACGATGACTGGCGCGCCGCCACGGTGCTGGAGCCGCGTGGCAGCGATGTGGTGGTGGGCGCGCTGCTCTGCGCACCGCAAGACCCCGCCAGCGCGGCGGGCGTGATCTTCTTCAACAACAGCGGTTACCTGGGCATGTGCGGCCACGGCACCATCGGGCTGGTGGCATCGCTGGCCTACCTGGGCCGCATCCAGCCTGGCGATCACCGCATCGAGACGCCTGTGGGCGCCGTCACCACGACATTGCACACCGATGGCTCGGTCAGCGTGCGCAATGTGCCCGCCTACCGACTCCACCATCAACTGGCGGTGGACGTGCCCGGCTACGGCCGCGTGGTGGGCGACGTGGCCTGGGGCGGCAACTGGTTCTTTTTGATCTCGGACCACGGCCAGCGCGTGGCCAGCGACAACCTGGAGGCGCTGATGCACTACAGCTGCGCGGTGCAGCAGGCCCTGAAGGACCAGGGCATTCGCGGCGACAACGGTGGCGAGATCGACCACATCGAACTCTTCGCGGATGACGATGTCGCGGACAGCCGCAACTACGTGCTGTGCCCTGGCAAGGCCTATGACCGCTCGCCCTGCGGCACCGGCACCAGCGCCAAGATTGCCTGCCTGGCCGCCGATGGCAAGCTGCAGCCGGGCCAAGTCTGGCGCCAGGCCAGCATCATCGGCAGCCAGTTCGAGGCCAGCTACACGCTGCAGGATGATGGCAAGCTCATCCCCACCTTGCGTGGCCGCGCCTACATGAGCGCCGAAGCGACCCTGCTGATCGACGATGCAGACCCGTTCGGCTGGGGCATCCGGCTGTAAACCGCGTTTTTCCTCCGCACGGGCTCCATGCAAACCACCGACGTCCTTGTGATCGGCGCTGGCATCGTCGGCGCGGCCTGTGCCCATGCGCTGGCGCGGGCGGGCCTGTCGGTGCGAATCATCGATGCCCGCCTGGGCGGGGCCACCGCAGCGGGCATGGGCCACCTGGTGGTGATGGATGACAACCCCGCAGAACTCGCGCTGAGCAAATCGTCGCTCGACCTCTGGCACGCCTGGGCCCCACAGATGGATGCGGGCTGCGCCTTCACCGCCTGCGGCACGCTCTGGCTGGCCGCCAATGAAGACGAGCTGCAGGCTGCGCACGCCAAGCGCGCCACCTTGCAAGCACAAGGCGTGGCCTGCGAGATGCTGGATGCCTCCGCCCTCGCCCGCGCAGAACCCGCGCTGCGCCCCGGTCTGGCAGGCGCGCTGAAGGTGAGTGGCGACAGCGTGGTCTATGCCCCGCGTGCCGCGCAATGGCTGCTGGACCAGGCAGCAGCGCATGGAAAGCTTGTTTTTGAACAGGCCGAGGCCAGGCACATCGACGGCCGCACCGTCACCCTGCGCGATGGCAGCCAGCGCAGCGCGGGCGCCATCGTGCTGGCCAGCGGCATCCAGGCCCCGCAGCTGTGCCCCGGCCTGCCGCTGCGCCCCAAAAAGGGCCACCTCGTCATCACCGACCGCTACCCGGGCACCGTGCACCCCCAACTGGTGGAGCTGGGCTACATCACGAGCGCCCACCACAGCGATGGCACCTCGGTGGCCTTCAATGTGCAACCCCGGCCCACGGGGCAGTTGCTGATCGGCTCGTCGCGCGAGTTCGATACCACCGACCCCGCCGTCAACAACGCTGTGCTGGCGCGCATGCTGCAGCGCGCGCTGGGCTACCTGCCCGGCCTGGCAGATCTGAACGCGATTCGCACCTGGACGGGCTTCAGGTCCGCCACGCCCGACAGCCTGCCCATCATCGGCCCGCACCCTGAGCGCCCCCACCTGTGGCTGGCCGTGGGGCACGAGGGGCTGGGCGTGACCACGGCCCCCGCCACCGCACAGCTGCTGGCCGCGCAGATCACCGGCAGCGCCCCGCCCATTGACCCCATGCCCTACGCCGCGCAGCGTTTCGATTTGCGGAGTGCCGCATGACGCGCCCGGCAACCGCCACCGTGCAGATCGTCGTGAACGGCGTCCCCCGGCGCGTGCCCGCAGGCACCAGCGTGGCCGCAGCGCTGGCGCAACAACCGCCAGGCACCACCCGCACCTCCGTCACCGGCGAGGCGCGCGCGCCGCTGTGTGGCATGGGCGTGTGCCACGAATGCCGCGTGCGCATCCAGGGCCGCATCCGCCTGGCATGCCAGACGGTGTGCGCCGAAGGCATGGCCATCGACACCGATGCAGGCAACCACCCTGGGAGCGCCGCACCATGCCCCTGACCCAAATGCCTGCACCCACCTCCATGCACGAACGCTGCGACATCCTCATCATCGGCGCGGGCCCGGCTGGCATGGCAGCGGCACTGGCGGCGGCCCCCAGCGGTGCGGCCATCACCGTGGTCGATGACAACCCCCAGCCCGGCGGCCAGATCTGGCGCGATGGCCCGCAGGTCGCCCTGCCGCCGCTGGCGCAGCAGCACCGCGCGGCCCTCGCCCGGCACGCCAACATCC
>DATLGV010000782.1:0-2636 GCA_035540275.1 Acidovorax sp.
GTCTTATTACTTTATTTTTTGATAGTTGGATTCTTTATGGCGCAATAGTACATTCCCTGATCTTTGTGTCTTTCAGGGCCTGACCCGCGCCACCCGGCGTGTGGCGGCCCTTTGTGTTTCATGATCGAACTACGGGGTATCACCCAAACCTACCAGGGCCCACAAGGCCCGGTCGAGGCGCTCAAGGGCATCGACCTCACCATCCAGCCGGGCGAAGTTTTCGGCATCATCGGCAAGAGCGGCGCGGGCAAAAGCTCGCTGGTGCGGGTGATCAACCTGCTCAACCGGCCCACCACGGGCCAGGTCATCGTGGGCGGGCAGGACCTGACCCAGCTGAACGACGCGCAGCTGCGCGAGGCGCGCCGCGAGATCGGCATGGTGTTCCAGCACTTCAACCTGCTGTCGTCACGCACCGTGTTTGACAACGCCGCGCTGCCGCTGGAGCTGGCGGGCATGGACAAGGCCGCCATCCGCGCGCGCGTGAACCCGCTGCTGGAGCTGGTGGGCCTGGCCCACCTGGCCGACCGCTACCCCGCGCAGATCAGCGGCGGGCAAAAGCAGCGCGTGGGGATTGCGCGTGCGCTGGCCAGCCGCCCCAAGGTGCTGCTGAGCGACGAGGCAACGTCCGCACTGGACCCGGAGACCACCCGCTCCATCCTCGACCTGCTGCGCCAGGTCAACCGCGAACTGGGCCTGACGGTGGTGCTCATCACGCACCAGATGCAGGTCATCAAGCAGGTGGCCGACCGCGTGGCCGTGATCGAAGCCGGCCGCATCGTGGAGCAGGGCCGGGTGCTGGACGTGTTCACCCGCCCGCAGCAGGCCATCACCAAGAGCCTGATCGACGAGATCCTGCCGCAAGAGCTGCCCGCCAGCGTGCTGGACCATGTGCGCAAGCTGGCAGGCCAGCTGGGTGCAGGACGAACGGGCCAGCTGCTGCGCCTGTCGTACGCGGGTGACAGCGACTACCAGCCCATCCTGTCGCAGCTGATCCGCCAGTTTGGGGTGGACATGAGCATCCTGCACGGCCAGGTGGACGAGATCCAGGACGAAACCTTTGGCTCGCTGGCCGTGTATGCCAGTGGCGAGGCCGACAGCGTGCGCGGCGCCGTGGCGCACCTGCGCGCGGGCGGGGTCGAGGTCAAAGAAGTGGCCGTGGCCGGTTAAGAGGGAGCAGACATCATGTTCAACAACTTCACGCCAGCCATGCTGGATCTGTTTGCCTCGTCGCTGTGGGAGACGCTCATCATGGTCGGCATCTCCGGCCTGGTGGGGGGCTTGCTGGGGGTGCCGCTCGGTGTCTTCCTGCGCCTGACCGATGACGGCGGTGTGCTGGAGAACGGCCCGGTCAACAAGCTGGTGGGCTGGCTGGTCAACGCCGTGCGGTCCACGCCCTTCATCATCCTGCTGGTGGCCATCATCCCGTTCACGCGGTTCATCACCGGCTCGTCCATCGGCACCGCTGCCGCCGTGGTGCCGCTGACCATCGCCGCCGCACCGTTTGTGGCCCGCCTGGTCGAGGCCGCGCTGCGCGAGGTGGACCATGGCCTGGTCGAAGCCGCACAAGCCATGGGCGCCACCACCAGCCAGATCGTGTGGAAGGTGCTGCTGCCCGAGGCGCTGCCCGGCATCGTGGCGGGCCTGACCATCACGTTCGTGAGCCTGACCGGCTACTCGGCCATGGCCGGTGCCATTGGCGGCGGCGGCCTGGGCGACCTGGGCATCCGCTACGGCTACCAGCGCTTTTTGCCCGAGATCATGCTGGCCGTGGTGCTGGTGCTGATCTTCTTTGTGCAGGCCGTGCAAAGCCTGGGCGACTGGGCGGTGCGCAAGCTGAGCCACCGCTGAGCGATGGCGAAGTTTGCTATCTAATCGATAGCTTAATCCGCAGTATTCATGAGTGCTGGTGGCATTTTTGTTTCAAAACCACGCGCACAGGACACTCAGCCCGGCACCCGGTAGTGATAGCCGTAGGCCGTCTTGAACCCCATCGATTCATACAGCCGCAGCGCCGGCGTGTTCTGCGCCCGCACCTGCAGGTAGGCGCTGCTCGCACCGGCCTCGGCGCCCCAGTGCAGCAGGGCCTGCACCAGCGCGCGCCCGCGCCCGCCGCCCCGGTGTTCAGGCGCCACGGCCAGGTCGTACAGGCCCACCGCGCCGCGCTCCAGCACCGCCAGGCCAAAGCCCACGGCATGGCCCTGGGCGTCGTGTTGCAGCGCATAGCCCACCGGGTGGGCAATGGCGTCGAGGATGCTGCGATGCAGGTTGCGATGGTGCGATGCCACGCCGTTGGCCCCCGCAAAACCATCCAGCCACGCGGGCGAGGGCGAGGTGCTGACCACCGTGCTGTCATCGGGCCGGGGCACCGATCCCAGCGCCAGCGGCCGGTGCAGGACCAGCGAGGGGTCGAAGTGCTGGTAGCCCGCGTCCGCCAGCTCCTGGTCGGCCTCTGCCGGGGCCAGGGGGGAGATGCGGAACACGGCGGGCAAGCCATGCCGCGCATACAGCGTCGCCGCCGCCTCGCGCACGCCGTCAAACGGCGCGCCGGGCACCAGTGCGTTGACCGAGTTGGCACGCTTGGTGTAGCCGCCCGACAGCCGGAACACCCAGCCCCGGTGAAACACCGTCTGGTGCGC
>DATLGV010000783.1:0-2322 GCA_035540275.1 Acidovorax sp.
GGCGTGGATATAACCCAGTTTCCGAAGGTGTTTGCGCACACGCAGCGCATGCTGCAGCGCCCGGCGGTGCAGCGCGCACTGGCCTGATACGCCACCTGCGGACGCAAAAAAGCCCCGGTGCTTCTGACACGAAGCACCGGGGCTTTTTGCTGGCAACCGGGATCAATTCACCTTCAAATACCGCCAATCAATCCGGTTGTCCGCCCGGTGAATGATCTCCACCTTCTTCGTGCCCGCCCACGGAATCACCTGGTTGTACAGGGGGATGTGCGACACCAGCTCATGCTCCTTGATCAGCGCCTGCTCGATCAGGCCGTTGCGCGTCGCAGTGTCCGTTTCCTTCTTCACACGCTCGATCAGCGCGTCCATCTGCGGGTCGGAGAAGCGGCCCAGGTTGAAGTTGCCGTCCCCGCCCGCGCCGGGCGAGCGCACCAGCGACTGCAGGCTGTAGAACGCGTCGAACGTGGGCACCCCCCAGCCCAGCAGGTAGATGCTGGCCTCGTTGCGCTGGATCATCGGGAAGTAGGTGGCAAACGGCAGCGAACGCAGCTTGGCTTTCACGCCCACCTTCGCCCAGTGCGAGGTGATGGCCTGGCACAGCTGCTCGTCGTTGATGTAGCGGCCCGCGCTGCAGGCAAAGTCCACTTCAAACCCGTTGGGGTAGCCCGCATCGGCCAGCAGTTTCTGCGCGGCCTTGGGGTCGTAGGGGTAGCGCACATCGGCCTTCTTGGTCCAGCCGTTCACCTGGTTGGCAATGATCGTGCCCGTGGGCTGGGCCAGGCCGCGCAGCACCACGCGCTGGATGGACTGGATGTCGATGGCCTGGTACAGCGCCTTGCGCACGCGCAGGTCCTTGAGCGGGTTCTTGCCCTTCACGTCCGAGCCGGGCAGCTCGTCGCGGAACTGGTCCAGGCCCAGGAAGATGGTGCGGTACTCCGGCCCCTCCAGCACCTGCAGGTTGGGTGTCTGCTTGATGCGCGCCAGGTCTTGCAGGCTGGGATCGATCACGAAGTCCACCTCCCCCGACAGCAGCGCCGCCGTGCGCGTGGCATCGGCCTTGATGGGGGTGTAGACGATTTCGGTCAGGTTGGTGGGGTACTTGCCCTTGCCCCACCAGTGCGGGTTGGGCTCCAGCACCACGCGCTGGTCGGGCGTCCACTGCTTGAGCTGGTAGGGGCCGGTGCCCAGCGCGTTGCGGTGGGCAAAGTTCTCGTCCTTGGTCTTGATGTCCTTGGGCTCGACCGACTTGTTCTTTTCGGCCCAGGCCCGGCTCATGATGCGCAGCTCGGTGAGCTGGTTCACCAGCACCGGGTTGGGCAGGTCGGAGTGGATGTCGATGGTGTAGGCATCGATCTTTTCCACGCGGTCAATGCCCTGCGTGTAGACGGCGAAGTTGGAGCTTTTGGCCTTGGCCCGCTCCAGCGAGAACTTGGCGTCGTCGGCCGTGAACTCGCTGCCGTCGCTGAACTTCACGCCCTTGCGCAAGGTCAGGCGCAATTGCGTGGGCTTGATCAGCTTCCACTCGGTAGCCAGCGACGGCTCGGGCTTGAAGGTCTTGCTGTTGTACTCCACCAGCGTGTCGTACACCGCGCCGTGCATGGTGTTGTTCACGCCCACGTTCTGGGTGTGGATGTCCCAGGTGGAAATGTCCACCGAGCGGGACCAGCGGAAGGTCTTGGCCTGTGCGGCCAGGGGCAGGGTAGCGGCCACCGCGGCGGCCAGCAAAAGGGTCTTGAAACGCATGAAGGGTCACTCCAGATCAATCAGCCCTGCACTATGACCCAAACCCTGCGTGGGCGTAACGAACTTATCTTTCTTAGCTTAGACCCATCGCCACTGCCAGCCCTGCCATGGTGACTGCGGTGCCTCCATCCAGCACCCGCCAGGCCCGGGGCGATGCAAACACGGGCGCCAGCCAGCGCGAGCCAAAGCCCAGGCTCAGAAACCACAACGCACTGGCCAGCGAGCCCCCCGCCGCAAAGGTGGCCCGCCCCCACACCGGGTAGGGACTTGCCATGGTGCCCAGCAGCACCACGGTGTCCAAGTACACATGCGGGTTGAGCCAGGTGAGCGCCACCACCGTGGCCAGCGTGGTGCGCAGGCTGGTGCCGGGCCCACTGGTGGCCACCAGCAACTGGCCCGGGCGCAGCGCCCGCGCAGCGGTCTGTGCCGCATACATCAACAGGAACAAGGCGCCCGCCCAGCGCATGAACTGCGCCCACTCGGGCCGGGCCAGCAGCACGCCGCCCATGCCCCACACGCCCACCTGCAGCAGCACCGCGTCCGACAGCGCACACACCAGGATCACCGGCAGCACATGCT
>DATLGV010000784.1:0-6728 GCA_035540275.1 Acidovorax sp.
TTGTTGCCCTTGGTGTTCACGATGGCGACCTGGCCGTTCTTGTGCACCGACAGGAAATGGTGGCCCCGGCTGGCCGACTGGATGGCGTCGGTGGCGATGCGGATGTTGCCGTCCGTGCCGTTCTTGAAGCCGATGGGGGCCGAGATGCCGGAGGCCAGTTCGCGGTGTACCTGGCTTTCGGTGGTGCGCGCGCCAATCGCGCCCCAGCTGATGAGGTCGCCGATGTACTGGGGCGAAATCACGTCCAGGAACTCGCTGCCCGCGGGCATGCCCAGGCGGTTGATCTCGATGAGCAATTGGCGCGCGATGCGCAGGCCTTCGTCGATGCGGTAGCTCTCGTCGAGGTAGGGGTCGTTGATGAGCCCCTTCCAGCCCACGGTGGTGCGTGGCTTTTCGAAGTACACACGCATCACGATTTCGAGTGTGTCGGCGTACTGGGTGCGCACGGCCATCAGGCGGCGGGCGTACTCAACAGCAGCGGCAGGGTCGTGGATGGAGCAAGGGCCAATGACCACCAGCAGGCGGTCGTCCTTGCCGGCCATGATGTTGTGGATGTTCTTGCGGGTCTGGGTGATCAGCGACTCGACCGGCGTGCCGCCGATCGGGAAGAAGCGGATCAGATGCTCGGGAGGAGGCAACACGGTGATGTCCTTGATACGTTCGTCGTCGGTCTGGCTGGTTTTCTCGACGCTGCGGTACCAGGCATCGCTGGTGGGGTTGGTAGTGGCCGTCATGCTTGCTTCCTCGTGGAGTCGGTTGGAGTGGATGGAAAAACGGGAGGGCTGAAAAACAAAAACCGCCGGGCTTTGCAGCTTCGGCGGTTGGTATGGGGAGGTTGTGTGTGCTTGCGCGTTTTCCTCTCATCCGCCGGGGACCGAGATAAAAAACCAAAAATAAAACGCGCTGCGAACTTGCATGGCACCCAATGTAGCACAGGAGCGTGGTGATTCCGCACCCCTGGCATGTTGCAAATGCACGACAGACGCCCGTTCTTCACGCGCCGACCCCGGACGAGTCATCGGCGCCCGCCCCGCAGCCACGCACGCAGGCGCTGCAGCACTGAGGGCTTGCGGGACGGCGGTGCCTGCTGCAGGTCGCTCGCGGGGGCGCTCTGGTGCTCGTACATGTCGATGAGCAGCAAGGCCTCGCCCAGCGTGCGCCAGGCCAGCAACTCGAACTGGTCAAAGCTGGCGCGCTCCTGGGTGCTGCGGCGCTCCAGCATCAGCTGCCAGCCGGCAATGGCGTTGCGCAGCTCGCGCAGCGCACGCTGGTAGGCACCAAACTCGTACAGCGCGTGCCATGCGGAGCCCAGGCCGGTCAGAAAGAGCTGGTGTTCACGCGCACCGCGCGACAGTGCCAGCACGCAGCGCGTGATCTCGGAGGTGTCGGTGCTGGTGCGGCGAGTGCGCACTGCCTCGTCGATCTGCGTGGACAGCACGCCCAGGCTGTCGCGCAGCTGGCGAGAATCCTCGTCCGCCACGCCCTCGCGCAAAAAACGGCTGATGTCTCCAAACGACTGGAGCGTCAGCAATTGACTGGGGCGCGTGACAGGCATGGTGTCACCGATTGTGCGCTGGCCGATGCACCGTGCAAGCCCCCAACAGCGGGTGAAAACGCGGAGTCACGCGCCACCCCAGGTCTGCCGGCAGGCCGACAACGCAGTCCTCAGGCCGTGCCGCCCACCGTCAGGCCTTCGATGCGCAGCGTAGGCTGCCCCACGCCCACCGGCACGCTCTGGCCTTCCTTGCCGCAGGTGCCCACACCGCTGTCCAGGCGCATGTCGTTGCCGATCATGGTCACCTTCTTGAGCGACTCGGGGCCGCTGCCGATGATGGTGGCGCCCTTCACGGGGTACTGGATCTTGCCGTTCTCCACCCAATACGCCTCGCTGGCCGAGAACACGAACTTGCCCGAGGTGATGTCCACCTGCCCGCCCCCGAAGTTGCTGGCGTACAGGCCCTTCTTGATGCTGGCGATGATCTCCTGCGGGTCCTTGTCGCCGCCCAGCATGTAGGTGTTGGTCATGCGCGGCATGGGGATGTGGGCATAGCTCTCGCGGCGGCCGTTGCCGGTGGGCGCCACGCCCATCAGGCGCGCGTTCAGCGAATCCTGGATGTAGCCCTTTAGGATGCCGTCCTCGATCAGCACGTTGCGCTGGCTGGCGTGGCCTTCGTCGTCCACATTCAGCGAACCCCGGCGGTCGGCAATGGTGCCGTCGTCCAGCACCGTGACACCCTTGGCCGCCACACGCTGGCCAATGCGGCCGCTGAACGCGCTGGAGCCCTTGCGGTTGAAGTCGCCCTCCAGCCCGTGGCCGATGGCCTCGTGCAGCAGGATGCCGGGCCAGCCCGAACCCAGCACCACGGTCATCTCGCCCGCCGGGGCGGGGCGCGATTCCAGGTTGACCAGGGCCGCGTTCACGGCCTCGTCCACGTATTTGCCCATCTGCTCGTCGTCGAAATAGGCCAGGCCAAAACGGCCACCGCCGCCTGCAGAGCCCATCTCGCGGCGACCGTTCTGCTCGGCGATCACGGTAACCGACAGCCGCACCAGCGGGCGCACATCCGCCGCCAGCGTGCCATCGGCGCGCGCCACCAGCACCACGTCGTATTCGCTGGCCAGACCGGCCATCACCTGCGCCACGCGCGGGTCCTTGGCGCGGGCGCGCTGCTCCAGCCGCTCCAGAAGCGCCACCTTGGCGGTGCTGTCCAGCGAGGCGATCGGATCCACACCGGGGTAAAGACTGCGGCCAGCTGCTACTTTTTTCGGAGCAACCCGCACCTTGCCTGCCTGCGCCACGGACGAAATGGACCGCACAGTGCGCGCCGCGTCCAGCAGCGACGCCTCGGAGATGTCGTCCGAATAGGCAAACGCCGTCTTCTCGCCGCTGACCGCCCGCACGCCCACGCCCTGGTCGATGCTGAACGAGCCGGTCTTGACGATGCCTTCCTCCAGGCTCCAGCCTTCGCTGCGGGTGTACTGGAAATACAGGTCGGCGTCGTCCACCTGGTGGGAGCGGATCTCGGCCAGGGCACGGGCGAGGTGGCCTTCGTCCAGGCCGAAGGGGGTCAGCAGCAGTTCACGGGCAACATCGATGCGCTGGCTGGTGGCAGCGCGCTGGGGCGCGGCAATGGTAGGGCGGGAAGTCATCGGGGCATTTTAGGCGCGCGACCACCCCTCGATGGCCCCGGGCCTGGATGCCCCTATGCAGCCCTCGCGCGCCGCAGGCCCACTCTGCGTGTCACGCAGCCGTCTGGTCGTCCAGCCCCGCCTGCGCGGCATGGGCCTGCACCGACTCGATGCCCTCGTCCCGTGCCCTGGCCCCCGAGTACATCTGGCTTTGCCCGATGACCTGGCCATTGCCCGCCTTGAGGGTGAAATACGGCGCCCCGTTCTTGGCGCTGAGGCGGCCAAAGCGGCCGCCATGCGGGGCGTTCTTGCGCACCGCCTCGATACCGCCCAGCGCGCTCGCGCGGGATTCGTACATCTCGCTGGTCAGGATGACCTGGCCATTGGCGGCCAGCAGGTTGAAGACAAACTTGTCGTTTTTCGACTTCTTGAGCTCGAACTTCGCCGCCATGGGGAAACCCTCCGGATGCTGAGCGGCCAAAACACGGTTGGCCAGCCGGTTTGTACCCCGACGGCGTGTTGCGGGCAACCGCGTCCACAAGTCCCTACAGCGCGGCGGGCAGGGGGTCCTTGGTTTCCTGCTTCTGGGACCGCGCCACCGACATCAGGATGCCCAGTGCCAGCCCCAGGGTGACCATGGCGGTGCCGCCGTAGCTGATGAACGGCAGGGGGACGCCCACCACCGGCAGGATGCCGCTGACCATGCCCATGTTCACAAACGCGTAGGTGAAGAAAATCATCGATACCGCGCCGCCCATGAGGCGGCCAAACAAGGTGTTGGCGCCCGCGGCAATGGTCAGCCCGCGCCAGACCAGCAGCAAAAAGCACACCAGCAGGAACAGGTTGCCCGCCAGGCCAAATTCTTCGGAATAGGCGGCAAAGATGAAGTCGGTGGTGCGCTCGGGGATGAACTCCAGATGGGTTTGCGTGCCCGCCATGAAGCCCTTGCCCCACAGGCCGCCCGAGCCAATGGCGATCATGCCCTGGATGATGTGAAAGCCCTTGCCCAGGGGGTCGCGGGTGGGGTCCAGCAAGGTGCAGATGCGCTGCTGCTGGTAGTCGTGCAGCACCACCCAGCGCACGCCGTCGGCGCACAGCTGGTCGCCCAGCAGCACCAGGGTGGCGATGCCCACACCGCCGATCAGCACCGGCGGCAGGATCAGCTTCCAGGACAGGCCCGCAAAGAAGATCACCGACAGCCCGGCCGCCAGCACCAGCAGCGATGTGCCCAGGTCAGGCTGCTTCATGACCAGGCCCACCGGAATGGCCAGCAGCAGGCCCGCCGCGGCAAAGTCCAGCGGGCGCAGCGTGCCCTCGCGCTTCTGGAACCACCAGGCCAGCATCAGCGGCATGGCGATCTTGAGGATTTCACTGGGCTGGATGACGATGCCCACGTTGATCCAGCGGGTGGCCCCTTTTTTGGTGATGCCGAACAGCGCCACCGCCACCAGCAGGGCCACCCCGGTCAGGTACAACGGCACGGCGCTGGCCATGATCTTCTGTGGCGGCACCTGGGCCACCATGAACAGGATCGCCCCGGCAATCAGCATGTTGCGCCCGTGGTCCACAAACCGCGTGCCATGGTCATAGCCGGACGAATACATCGCGACCAAGCCCGCGCTGGCCAGCAACAGCACCAGCAACAGGAGCGGAAGGTCAAAATCCCGAAACAGGGGCGCCAGACGCCGGGCGAGCGTCGGCTTCTCAAAAACGACAGCCATCTTCGGATTATCGGGGGATTGCCAGGCCGTCACCCTGCCTGCCGGAAGGCCATGACCGCCTGGTTGCGCAAGGTGCGCAGCAGGCCCAGGGCCTTGTCGTCGACCACGATGCCGCCCGCAGTTGCCTGATCGGCGTAGATGAGGGCAAAGGGCTGGCCCTTGATCTGCAGCGGCAACAGCAGGAACGAGGGCGCATTGAGCCCCTTGCGGTACCACTCGGGCAGACGGGCCTGCATGCGCGGCTCGGTGGCGTCGTTGATCAGGGTGTCGGCGCCGCGCAGGCACACGGCGGCAAACAGGTCGCCTTGCGCATGCAGGGGCACCTTGATGGCCCGAACGGCCACCTCGCTGCCCTCGCCCAGGCCAAAACGGCCTGTCAGCAGGTCGGTACGGGCCTCGCGCAGGCAGAACACCATGCGCCGAAAGCCCAGCGCGCGGAACATGGTCTCCAGGATCATGCGCAGTACGTCATTGAGCTGAAAACTCTCGACCATCGCATTGGTGATGTCCTGGATGCCCGCCGCCAGCACCTCATTGACCTGCGCCACCGACACCCCTCCACCGGCCTGGGACTCGAGCACGGCGGGCAGGGGCGCAGTTTCGGTCACCCGCAACTCGAGTGCGCCCAGGGCGTCATCGGGCGCCGCAGGGGTACCGGCAGCCGGCGGCAGTTGGAGCAAACGGGCCGCAGGCGTGTCGGGCGCCACACGCAGGTCCAGCGCCTCGGCCAGTGCCACCAGCTTGTGGCGCGCGCGCAGTGTGGCGTCGGCAATGGCCTCGGCCGACAGCGCCAGCGTGCGCGCGTAGCGCGTGCCCACCTGGCCCAACTGCCCCTCCAGCCGGGCAGGCTCGCAAAACAGCAAGGCACTGGCGACCTCGTTGGCCGCCATGGCTGCCCAGCGCAGGCGCTCCACGCCCTGCTCGGGCGCACGCTGCATGGGCGATCCCAGGGGCTTGCGCATGCAGCGCTGCAGGCTTTCGGGCAAACCCCAGACGCGCGCCACGCCCACGCCCAGGTCTTCAAACCCCAGTCCCAGCACCTGGATGGACGCGGCCTCTTCGCCCCCCTCCAGGCGCCCGGAGGCGACCAGGCTGCGCACCTGCCGCGCCTCTTCGGGAAAGTAGAACGCGCACAGCATGCGCCCCAGGTTCTGGAACATCGCGCCGATGAAGGCCTCTTCGGCCGCCTGGCCGGTGCCGCACAGCTCGGCCGCGACCGAGCCGGCCATCATGGCGCGCAAAAATTCCTCGCGCATCTGGCTGGCGTGCTGCTTGTCCTGCATGTGGTCCAGCAGCACCAGGCTCAGCGCCATGTTGCGCACCGCATTGAAGCCCACCAGGCTCACCGCACGCGACACGGTGCTGATGGTGCCCCGGCTGGCGTGGGCGTAATGCACGCTGTTGACCAGCCGCAGCAGCTTGTTGGTCAGCGCCACGTCTTTCAGGATTTCGTGGGTCAGGTCGCTGATGCTGTCGTCTTCCGAATTGGCCACGCGCTGGATGCGCGCCACCGAATCCGACAGCGCCGGAAAGTCGCTCTTGTGCCGCATGCGCCGCAGCAAAAAATCCAGGGTGGCGTTGCTGGCGGACGATGGCGCACTGGCCGGTGCCGCCCAGGCGCGCAGTGCATCCCGAAAGTCCGCCGCCGTGGCATAGCGCTGCGCGGGGTCGCGCGCCATGGCCCTTTGCAGGATGGCGCGCAAACCATCATCCGCGCCAGGCCCCAGGTCGGCGGGCAGCGCCAGGTTTTCGTTGGCAATGCGGTACAGCGCCTGCCAGGTGTCCTTTTGGTGGATGAGGGGGCGCCCCGTCAGCATCTCGATGAGCACCAGCGCGGCGGAATACACGTCCATCGCGGGGGTGGGCGCGGCGCCCGCC
>DATLGV010000785.1:0-12724 GCA_035540275.1 Acidovorax sp.
GCGCCAGCTGGCCGGTGCGCAGGTGAGCGCCGAAGCGGGCAGCCACGGCAGCGCCAAGCTGCGTTTCTCTCTGGGCACCGTCGATGCGCAGGGGCGCGACTGGCTGATTGCCGCCACGCGGTCGTCCGCGCGCGGGGCGGACCTGTATTACCCCGCGTTCGATAGCCCGTCCAGCAACGGGGGCGTGGCGCACCGCATGGACTTTGACCGCAGCACCCAGCTGTTGGCGCGCATGCGCAGCGAGGGGCTGACGCTGACCTTGGCCCATGGCGAACGCACCAAGGGCTTACCCACGGCGGCGTTCTCGCAGGTGTTCAACGACCCGCGCTCCCGCTTCATCGACACCAGCTCGCGCCTGGCGGCCGAATACACCACGCAGCTGCAGCCGTCGCTGGCCTTCACGGGGCGCCTGCATGCGGGCCGCTACCAGTTTGTGGGCGACTATGTGCTCGACTATCCAACGCGCACGGTCAACCGCGATGTAGGCACCGGCCAGTGGTGGGGCACCGAGTGGCAATGGGTGAGCACCGCCATCGCGCGCCACAAGCTGTCCTGGGGGCTGGACTACCGGCGCGACACCCGCATCGCCCAACGCAATGACGACCTGGACCCGCCAGTGCAGTACCTCGACACGCGCCGCAAGGGCGATGTCGTGGGCGTTTACCTGCAGGACGAGTTCGCGCTGCGCCCCGACCTCACGCTGCACACCGGCCTGCGCTGGGGCCAGCAATCGGGCAGCGCGGGCAGCTGGAACCCCCGCCTGGGGCTGGTGTACTGGTGGAACCCCGCCACCGCGCTCAAGCTGCTGCACGGCACGGCCTACCGCCCCCCGAATGCCTATGAAAACGACTACCGCGTGAACCTGCCAAGCGGCGTGGTGGACACCGTCGCCTTGCGCTCGGAGCGCGTGCGGACCTCCGAGCTGGCCCTGGAGCATGCGCCCTCGGGGGCCACGCGCCTGCTGCTGACGGCGTTCCGAACCAGTGTGAGCGACCTGATCTCGCTGGACAGTCTGGGGCACTCGGACCAGCTCACGTTCAACAACACCCGCAACATCAAGGTGCATGGCGTGGAGGCTGAAGCAGAACAGCGGTGGACGGGCGGGCGGCGCCTGCGCGCGGCCTATGGATGGCAGCAGGCGCACGACTCGTCGGTGGACGCAGCGCTGACCAACTCCCCCCGGCATCTGCTCAAGGTCCAGTGGTCGGACGTGCTGCGCGCGCCGGCGGGCTGGGGCTGGAAACCGGGGCGCTACGCCATCGAGGCCATTGGCATCAGTCCGCGCTACACGGTGCTCAACACCCGCCTGCCCGGCCATGTGCTGACCCACGTGACCTATTCCACGCGCATCGCGGACGTGGACCTGTCGGTGGGGGTGTATAACCTGTTCAATCGCCGCCACGCGGACCCCGTCTCGTTCGAGATCCGTGGCGGCTCGATCCAGCAGGATGGGCGCACCTACCGCGTCAAGTTGACCTACGCGTTCTGAGCCATGGCCCCTGCCTCGCGTCTGCATACTCTGCTGGTGATCTGGCTGTGCATGGTGTGCGGCGTGGCAACCCGCGTGGCCCATGCCACCGAACCCGTGGCAGAGCAGGACCTGAAGGCGGCCTATATCTTCAACTTCATCCAGTTCATCGAATGGCCGGACAACGGAGGCACCCCAGACAATGATGTGACGGTGTGCGTGTCGGCCTTCAGTGCCCTCAAGCGCTCGCTGAATGCACTGGACGGCAAGCAGGCCACCCGGGGGCGCACCGTGCGCGTGCGCCTGCTGGACACGGGAGCCATCCAGGGCTGCCGTGTGCTCGTACTCCACAACGCGGAGGTCGAGCCCGTGCTGCGAACACTGCGGTCCCTGCCTGCGTCGCATGGTGTGCTCACCGTCGCCGACGAGGTCACGTTCGCAAGCCCGGAGATCGTCATCGCGCTGGACCGACAGGATGGCCGCGTGGTGTTTGGAATCAGCACCGATGCCGCCAACAAGGCCGGGCTCACCATCAGCTCCCGGCTGATGCGGCTTGCCAAAGGAACCCGATGACCGCACCGCACACCACCGCCAGCCCCGCAGAGGCCGCGCCCCAGGGCACGCACACCTTCCTGTCGTCCAGGCTGGTCGTGACCGGCATCCTGGCGGCGGGCCTGGCGCTGCTGACGGTGGTGGTGGCACTGACCGGCGTAGACTACTGGAGTTCCCGCGCCTCCATGCTGCAGGACAGCCGGGTGGAGGCAGCCATCGTCGCTGACAACATCTCCGCGGCCGTGATGTTCCGCGACAACACGGCGGCCAACGAAATGCTCGGCGCGCTGCGGTCTTCGTCGATGGTGATCAGCGCGACGGTGTATGACGAAGACGGCGTACTGTTTGCCCATTACGCACGCACGCCCGATCCGGGTCTGCCGACCACCCTGCAGGCCGTGGGCCTGAACGGAGCCACGGAGCGCGCCGACTGGCGCATGCTGGAGATCGCCCGGCCCATCGAGGTCTCGGCGAAAGGCTGGGGCACGCTGTACATCCGCAAGTCCATGGAGGCGCTGTACACACGGCTGGCCCTGCGGTTTGGCAGTGCCTTGCTGATCGCAGCCTGCGTCATGGCCCTGGCCACCGCCATGGTGCTGCGCAGCCGCGCCGCCGTGCGGGAGGCCGAAGACCGCCTGCACACCCTTGCCCACACCGATGCCGTCACCGGCATGGGTAACCGCCATGCGTTCAATGAGCGGCTCTCGGCAGAGCTCGACAGAGCGCGCAGCATGCGCCAGCGGGTGGCGCTGGTCTATATCGACCTGGACAATTTCAAGACGCTCAACGACACCTTTGGCCACGCAGCCGGGGATGGCCTGCTGCGCCAGGTGGCCCGGCGCCTGCAATCCGTGGTGCGCGGCACCGACACCATCGCGCGCCTGGGGGGTGACGAGTTTGCGCTGATCCTGCGGCTGGACATGGACGAAGCGGGGCTGGAGAAATACGCACAGCGCATCGTCAACGTCTTCCAGGCCGCCTACACCGAAGTCGGCCAGCAGGTGAATATGACCTGCAGCGCGGGCATCGCGACCTTTCCGGACGATGCGCCAGACATGGACGCGCTGGTGAGCAACGCGGACACCGCCATGTACCGCGCCAAGGAGATGGGCAAGAACCGCTGCGTGCGTTTTGACGCGTCGATGAACCTGGCCGTGGTGCGGCGCCGTGCCATCGAGCAGGCGCTGCGGGCCGAGCTGGAGCAGGGCACCGGCCTGGCGCTGCACTACCAGCCGCTGTTTGCTGCCAGCGACCGGACCCTGGTGGGTGCCGAGGCCCTGCTGCGGTGGACGCATGCGGAGCTGGGCGCCGTGTCGCCGCTCGAGGCCGTATCGGTGGCCGAAGACTGCGGCCTCATCGCCCCGCTGGGCTACTGGGTGATGCGCACCGCCTGCCGCGACGCCGCGCAGTGGAAGGCGGGCAAGCCGCTGCGCGTGGCCGTGAACATCTCGGCACGGCAACTGGGCGACCCGCAGTTTCTGGAACGGGTGATGGACATCCTGCGCGAAGAGGGCCTGCCCGCGCACCTGCTGGAGATCGAGCTGACCGAAACCGTGCTGATGGAAAACATGGAGGCCGGCGCCCACACGCTGCACCGCCTGAGCCAGCTGGGCATTCACCTGGCCATCGATGACTTTGGCACGGGCTACTCGTCACTGGCGTACCTGCGCCAGCTGCCCATGCGGCGCCTGAAGATCGACCGCAGCTTCGTCAAGGACCTGCCGGGGCAGGAACACAGCCGCACCATCGTCACCGCCATCGTGGCGCTGGCGCACGGCCTGGGGCTGGAGGTGACTGCCGAGGGGGTGGAGACGCAGGAGC
Organism: Acidovorax sp.; assembly: GCA_035540275.1. GTDB lineage: Bacteria > Pseudomonadota > Gammaproteobacteria > Burkholderiales > Burkholderiaceae_C > Acidovorax. The sequence goes on from DATLGV010000785.1 coordinate 3,842, forward strand.
AGGCCGACTACCTGGTCCGGCAAGGCTGCGATGTACTGCAGGGCTATGTGTTTGCACGCCCCATGCCCGCGCCGCAGTTTCTGGAGCTGCAGGCAGGCGTTTCGGCTTGATTCAATCCACCGCGCCGTGGTAGCAGGGCGCCAGCTCGCGCACCTCCACCGTGGCCCACTCGGCGGCCGGGCAGTCGCGGGCGATGGCAACGGCCTCGTCGCGCGTGGCGCAGTCGATGAGAAAGAAGCCGCCCACCATCTCCTTGGTCTCGGCAAACGGCCCGTCGGTCAGGCGGGTCTGCCCCTCGCGCACCTGCAAGCGCACCGCCTGCTCGGTCGAGGCCAGCGACTCGCTGGCGCGCAACAGGCCGCGGGCCTGCAGACCCGCCCCAAAACGCTGCATGCGGGCATAGGCCTCCTGGCCGCCGGCCAGGCCCCGCTCGGCGCGCTGGCCATGGGGTTCCATGATGAGCAACAGGTAGGGCATGGGATCTCCTGAATGGGGGCCGGTCGTGCCATCCGCCCTGGGCAGGGCCGCAGGCGCATGGCATACCAGGGCGCCATGCTAACAGCCTTGTTTGCTATATTTTCAATAGCTGATAGGGCCTGTTCAAACGGCGCCATAGGCAGATTTCATGCCGATGATTGCGCGCTGCCGCATGCCTGTGCTATCTTTGGTTCCCTATGCAACGCAGCATGCTCCTATCCACCCTATCGCTAGGCCTAGTGCCTGGCCGGGGTCTGCCTGCGTTCGCCACCCTGGTTGCCTGATCCGCTCAGCGCAACCCCTGATCTCCCCCTGACCCCGGCCCGCGAACCAGCCTTTGCACCACGCAAAGGGCTGCAGGGGATGTCATTCGTTTTGATTTCTTTCGATTCCGATTGACCCGTGCACCGTGCTTGCCCGTCTGTCTTGCACACCGCACACACCGTTCGTGGAGCCTTTTCTCATGATTGCCAAGCCCGCCACCAAGTACCAGCCCATCGCCCCCATTGCGCTCGCCGACCGCCAATGGCCCAGCCGCAGCATCACCCGCGCGCCCGTGTGGCTCTCCACCGACCTGCGCGACGGCAACCAGGCGCTGTTCGAGCCGATGAACGGCGAGCGCAAGATGAAGCTCTTTGCCGAGCTGGTGCGCATCGGCTTCAAGGAGATCGAGGTGGGTTTCCCGGCCGCGTCGCAGACCGACTTCGACTTTGTGCGCCGCCTCATCGACGACAACCTGATCCCCGATGACGTGACCCTCATGGTCATGACCCAGTCGCGCGAGGACCTGATCGCCCGCACGGTCGAAGCCGTGAAGGGCGCACCCCGTGCCATCGTGCACCTGTACAACGCCACCGCGCCCGCCTGGCGGCGCATCGTGTTCGGCATGAACGTGACGCAGGTGATGCAGCTCATCAGCCACCACGTGGGCTACCTCAAGCAGCTCACCGATGCCCAGCCCGAAACGCAGTGGACCCTGCAGTACTCACCCGAGACCTTCAGCGCCACCGAGCTCAGCGTGTCCCTCAAGGCCTGCCAGACGGCGATTGCCGCATGGAACGCGGGCCCCGGCCGCCCCATCATCATCAACCTGCCCACCACGGTGGAGAACGCCACGCCCAACGTGTTTGCCGACCAGATCGAGTGGATGGACCGGCACCTCACGCCGCGCGAGCACATCGTGCTGTCGGTACACCCGCACAACGACCGGGGCACGGGCGTGGCGGCGGCAGAACTCGCGATGATGGCGGGCGCCGACCGCGTGGAAGGCTGCCTCTTTGGCAATGGTGAGCGCTGCGGCAATGTGGACATCGTGACCCTGGCGCTCAACCTGTACACGCAGGGCGTGCACCCGAACCTCGACTTCTCGGACATCACCTCGGTCGCGCGCATTGCGGAGGAATGCACCGCACTGCCCGTGCACCCGCGCCACCCGTATGCGGGCGACCTGGTGTTCACCGCGTTCTCGGGCTCGCACCAGGACGCGATCAAGAAGGGCTTTGCCGCGCAGGACCCGAATGCCTTGTGGGAGGTGCCGTACCTGCCCATCGACCCGGCCGACCTGGGCCGCACCTACGACAGCGTGATCCGCGTGAACAGCCAGTCGGGCAAGGGCGGCATTGCCTTCTTGCTGGAGCGCGAACACGGCGTGGTGATGCCGCGCCGCATGCAGGTGGAGTTCAGCGCCGTGGTGCAGCGCCAGACCGACGCGAGCGAGGGCGAGATGAGCGGCGAGGCGCTGTGGGAGCTGTTCCAGACGACCTACCTGCGCGCCCAGGCCCCGGCGGTCATTACCTGCCACGGCCACAAGCTCGACGAAGACGGGCAGGGCATCGAGCTCGACGTGACCATCGAGGGCACGCGCCAGCATTTGCGCGGCCAGGGCAACGGGCCGATCGCCGCCGCGGTGGACGCCCTGGGCTTGCCGCTGCGTGTCGATCACTACGAAGAGCGCGCCACCGGCACCGGTGCCAACGCCCAGGCGCTGGCCATCGTGGAAGCGGCGATGGAAGGCGTGGCAGGCTCCACCTTTGGCGCGGGCGCCAGCCACAACATCGTGACGGCCTCGGTGCAGGCCATCGTGAGCGTCGCCAACCGGCTCCTGGCACGGCGCCAGGGCGCCCTGGCTGCGGCAACAGCCTGACGGTGACTGTGTTGTAGAAAAAGATCGTCAACACGTGCTTAGCCCCGCGGCAGAAGCGGTGGCATCGCACGCACCGGGCCTCATCCGTTACCCTTCGGCCCATGCGCGTCTTTCACCGTCTGTCCTGCGTGGCCTGCACCGTTGCCCTGCTGGCGCTGGCCGGCTGCGGCACCTCGCGGCCCCCGTCAATCAACTCCCCGCCCACGGCCTCCCCGCGCAGCACGCCGCCCCTGACGGCCGAGCAGGCGCACGATGTCGCCATCCACGCGCTGGGCCTGGTGGGCACACCGTACCGCTACGGCGGCAACACCCCGGACTCGGGCTTCGATTGCAGCGGCCTGATCGGCTTCGTGTACCGCCACCAGGTGGGCACACCGCCGCCGCGCACGGTGGCGCAGCTCAACACCTGGGGCTATCCCATCGATGCTGGCGAACTGCGTGCCGGTGATCTGGTGGTGTTTGGCACCGGCCGCCAGCCCAGCCACGCGGGCATCTATGTGGGTGAAGGGCGCTTTGTGCACGCGCCTTCCACGGGGGGCACGGTCCGCATGGACCACCTGCAGTCACGCCACTGGGCGCGGCAGAATGCGGCGTTTCGGCGGCCGTAGATAGTTTCCCCCCTATGGCGCTGCGCGCCTTCCCCCCAGGGGGACGACGCACTCGCTGCGGGGCGGCCCTTGCTCTGCGTCTCTCGCGCAGGGCCGCGCCAGTGCCAACGGCCATGCCCTGGTTCGGTCGCCAAAAGGGGCTGGAATCCAGGTCCGCGACAATCGGGGCCACCATGACCCACGCACACCGCTCCGCCACCCCCATCTCCACCCACGACACCACACGCATTGATGACACGCGCATCAAGGCCGTGCGACCACTCATCACCCCGGCACTGCTGCAGGAATGGCTGCCCGCCCCTGAGGCCGCGCAGGCACTGGTCGAATCGAGCCGCACCGCCATTTCGCGCGTGCTGCACGGGCAGGACGACCGGCTGGTGGTGGTGGTGGGCCCATGCTCCATCCACGACCATGGCCAGGCGATGGAATATGCGCGCCAGCTCAAGCAACAGGCCGACGCGCTGCAGGACGACCTGCTCATCGTGATGCGGGTCTACTTCGAAAAGCCGCGCACCACCGTGGGCTGGAAGGGCTACATCAACGACCCGCATCTGGATGGCAGCTTCGCCATCAACGAAGGGCTGGAGCTGGCGCGCCAGCTGCTGCTGGACGTGCTGGCCACCGGCCTGCCCGTGGGCACGGAGTTCCTCGACCTGCTGTCCCCGCAGTTCATCAGCGACCTGGTGAGCTGGGGCGCGATTGGCGCGCGCACCACCGAGAGCCAGAGCCACCGGCAACTGGCCAGCGGCCTGTCCTGCCCGGTCGGTTTCAAGAACGGCACCGACGGGGGCATCAAGGTCGCAAGCGACGCCATCCAGGCCGCGCAAGCCTCGCACGCATTCATGGGCATGACCAAGATGGGCCAGGCCGCGATCTTCGAGACCCGGGGCAACCAGGATTGCCATGTGATCCTGCGTGGCGGCAAGCAGCCCAACTACCACGCGGCCGATGTGGATGCGGCCTGTGCGCTGCTCCAGGCGGCCGGCCTGCGCGAGCAGGTGATGATCGACGTGAGCCACGCCAACAGCAGCAAGCAGCACCAGCGCCAGATCACCGTGGCAGCAGAAGTGGCGCAGCAGATTGCCGCAGGCGACGCGCGCATCACCGGCCTGATGATAGAGAGCCACCTGCAGGAGGGCCGCCAGGACATCGTGCCTGGCCAGCCGCTGGCGCACGGCGTGTCGGTGACGGACGCCTGCATCAGCCTGGCACAGACCGTGCCGGTGCTCGAAGGACTGGCCGCCGCGGTGCGCGCACGCCGCCAGAAGGCCTGATCCGACCCGCGCGGCACGAAGCACGCCCGGGTGGCCGGGCCAGCCCTCTTTGGGGACAAACCCCCAGAGGCGCAGGCCCACACAAGGGCCCCATGCGGTGTAGCATTGGCGTCTTTCGCCGCAGCGGCCGCGCCCTTGCGCCCCGGTGGACCCATGCCTTGGGGGCAGGCTGACCGCTACCCCCCACCTACTGCCCGATTGCCTTGCCGAATCTGCTTCGCTCCACTGCCCGAGACCTGGTCGCACCGACCAGGCTGGGTGGGTGCGTGCGCAACGGCCCCACGGTGGACTGACCATGCCGCCAGCGCAAGCCACCGCAGAAGCCGCACGGCTCCAGGCACTGCAGTCTTACGCCATCCTTGACACCCCGACGGAAGACAGCTTTGACCAGTTGGCCCTGCTCGCGGCGCGGGTGTGCCAGTGCCCCATGGCGGTGGTCAACTTCGTGGACAGCGACCGGCAATGGTTCAAGGCCGCGGTGGGCGTGCCGTTCAAGGAGACCGAGCGCGCGATTGCTTTCTGCGCGCATGCGCTGAGTGGCAGCCGCGATCCCGTGGTGGTCAATGACACGCGCGAGCACCCCGTCTTTGCCGACAACCCGCTGGTCACGCAGGACCCGCAGGTGCGCTTTTACGCCTGCGTGCCCCTGATCACGCCCGAAGGGCAGGCGCTGGGCACGCTGGCGGTGCTGGACTGCGTTCCCCGCCAGATCGAGGCCGAGCAACTGGAGGGCCTGCGCATCCTGGCCGGGCAGGCCATGGTGCAACTGGAGCTGCGCCGCCAAAAGCAGGTGCTGGCCGACCTGGTACAGCAGCGCGACAGGATGCATGCCGAGCTGGTGGCCCAGAGCGAAGTCCTGCGCGTGGCCGGACACATGGCCCGCATCGGCGGCTGGATCGTGGAGCTGCCCAGCCTGCAGCTGAACTGGTCGCAGGAGATTGCCGCCGCTTTCGGCATCACGGGGCGCGCGGGCTCGGTCAAACACATCCTGGCGCTGTACCTGCCGCCCTACCGGCAGGCGATGCGGACGGCGTTTGAAAACTGCATCCGCCACGGCGCGCCGTTTGACGTGGAGGCCGAGCTCGTCACGCCCGGTGCGCGGCACTTCTGGGTGCGCACCACGGGCCAGGCCGTGCGCGACGGCGAGGGCCGCATCGTGCGGGTGCAGGGGGCGTTCCAGGACATCTCGGCCCAGCACCTGGCCCGGCAGGCACGCCGTGAAAGCGAAGAGCGCTTTCACCTGGTGTCTCGGGCCACGGCCGACGCGGTGTGGGACTGGAACCTGCACACCGATGCCATGTGGTGGAACGAGGGCATGCAGACCCTGTTCGGCGTGCCCCTCGACCAGTTGCCGCCTGACAGCACCTCGTGGACCCTGCGGCTGCACCCCGATGACAGCGAAAAAGTGCTCGAAGGCATCCATGCCGCCATAGACGGCACGGCCCACCACTGGTCCGACGAATACCGTTTTCGCCGCCAGGACGGCAGCTACGCCTGGGTGCTGGACCGGGGCTTCCTGATCCGCGACCTGCAGGGCAAGGCGGTGCGCATGGTGGGCGGCATGACCGACATCAGCGCGCAAAAGCTGGCCGACCTGGACGCCCAGCGCGACGCACAGAACCATGCCGAGCTGCTGCAGGTGCAGCAGCGCATCTCGTCGCTGGACATGCCGCTGCCCGAGGTGCTGCAGCTGGTGGCCAGCACCGTGCTGCGCCAGACGGCGGCACGCGGTGCCATGGTGGAGCTGCTGCAGGGCCGCCAGCTGGTGGCGCAGGCCTCGGCCGGCGACCATGTGCGCCCGGTGGGCAACCTGCTGGCGGTGGACCAGAGCCTGCTCTGGCCCGCACTCAGCAAAGGCCAGACCGTGGTGTGCAACGACACCGAGGCCGAGGGCTGGGACATGGTCTCGATGCCCCACCGCCATGGCGTGCGGTCAGTCATGGCGGTGCCGCTGCGCAGTGGCGATGCCATCGTGGGGTCGCTCAAGGTCACGTCAGACAAAGCCCATGCGTTTTCGCGCCGCGACGTCGCGCACCTGGAGATCCTGACCGAGTCGCTGGGCGCCATGGTGCAGTTGCGCCACGTGGCCGGGCAGTTGCATGCGTCCGAGCAGCAGTACCGCATGCTGTTTGACGAGCACCCGCACCCCATGTGGGTGTACGACCGCGAAACCCTGCAGCTGCAGGCCGTGAACCGGTCGATGGAACGCCACTACGGCTACACCGAGGCCGAGCTGCTGAGCCTGTCGATGCTGGACCTGTGGCCGGCCGAGCGGCGCCCGGGCGTCGAAGCCAAGATCCGCGCGGTGCCGATGGAGCAGCGCAACAAGCCGATCATCAGCCGCCACATCAAGAAGGATGGCAGCTTCATGGACGTGGAGATCACGGCGGGCAGCATCAGCTTCAACGGCCGCCCGGCCCGCCAGGTGCTGGCCACCGACGTGACCGAACGCCTGCGCACCGAGCGCGAGCTGGCGCGCATGGGCCGTGCCCAGCGCCTGCTCAGCGCGTGCAACGAGACCCTGGTGCGCGCCACCTCCGAAACCGCGCTGCTGCAGGCCATCTGCCAGATTGCGGTCGACATCGGCGGCTACCGCATGGGCTGGGTGGGGTTTGCGCTGGACGACGAGCGCAAATCCATCCGGCCCGTGGCCCACGCGGGCTACAACCAGAACTACCTCGAAAACCTGCACCTGAGCTGGTCGGCCGACGACCCCTATGGCCGGGGCCCGGCGGGCATTGCCGTGCGCACCGGCCAGCCGGTGATCGTGCAGGACATCCGCACCGAAGGGGACTTTGCCGGCTGGACCGAGCGCATGCTGGAGCATGGCTTTCACGGCGTGATCTGCCTGCCCTTGCGGGAACATGCACGCGACCACGCGCAGGACCGCAGCTTTGGCCTGCTGTACCTGTATGCGCCTGACGTGCTGCAGATCAGCCCCGAAGAAGCCGCGCTGCTGCAGGAGCTGTCCAATGACCTGGCCTTTGGCATCACGAGCCTGCGTGCCCACAAGGCGCAGCAGCGCCTGCAGGCCTCGGTGCTCAAGGTGGCGGCGGCCGTATCGGCCAGCACGGGCACCGAATTTTTTGTACAGCTGGTGCGCAACATGGCCGACGCGCTCGACGCCCAGGGGGGCTGTGTGGTGCGCCTGCTGCCGCAGCCGCAGGGCCAGGCCCCCCGGGTGGCCACGCTGGCTGCCGTGCTCGACGGCCAGATGCTGCCCAACGACGAATACAGCCTGGCGGGCACACCCAGCCTGTTGCTGATGTCACAGCGCACGCTCGTGGTCACCGACCAGGTGCAGCAGCTCTACCCCGAAGCTCCCATGCTGCGGTACGCCGGTGCCCAGGCCTATGTGGGCCAGCAACTGTGCAATGCCGATGGCGAGGTGGTGGGCATTGTGTTCGTGCTGTTCCGCCAGGCGATCGCCGAGACGGGCTTCGTCACCTCCACGCTGCAGATCTTTGCCTCGCGGGCCACCGCCGAGATCGAGCGGCAGCTGGCCGACGCCCGCATCCGCCACCAGGCCTCGCTGCTGGACAAGGCACAGGACGCCATCCTGGTGCGTGACCTGGAGCACCGCATCATCTACTGGAACAAGAGCGCCGAGCGCCTGTATGGCTGGTCGCAGCTGCAGGCGCTGGGCCAGTCCATCGAGACGCTGCTGTACGAAGACCCCACGCACTTCCGGCACGCCACGCAGGCGGTGCTGGAGCAGGGCGAGTGGACCGGCGAGATCGTGCAGCGGCACCGCGATGGCAGCACCATCGAGGTGGAGGGACGCTGGACGCTGGTGCGGGGCGACGACGGCCAGCCGCAGTCCATCCTGGCCATCAACACCGACATCCGCCAGCGCAAGGCCAGCGAGCGCGAGATCCAGCGCCTGGCGTTCTACGACGCGCTCACCGGCCTGCCCAACCGCATGCTGCTCATGGACCGCATGCACCAGGCGCTGGCCACCGCGCAGCGGCGCGGGCAGGGCGGAGCGCTGCTGTTCATCGACCTGGACAACTTCAAGCAGCTCAACGATACCCTGGGCCACGACCAGGGTGACCTGCTGCTGCAGCAGGTGGCGCAGCGCCTGAACACCTGCGTGCGCAGCGTGGACACCGTGGCCCGGCTGGGCGGCGACGAGTTTGTGGTCATGCTCGAAGAACTCAGCCCCAAGCCCCATGAGCTGGCGCTGCACGCCCGGGGCGTGGGTGAAAAGATCCTGACCATGCTGGCCGTGCCCTATGCGCTGCAGGGCTACCAGTACCGCAGCACGCCCAGCATTGGCGTTGCGCCGTTCACGGGGGGACGGACCACGGTGGGCGAGTTGCTCAAGCAGGCCGACCTGGCCATGTACCAGGCCAAGACTGCCGGGCGCAATACCTTGCGC
>DATLGV010000786.1:0-2447 GCA_035540275.1 Acidovorax sp.
AAGGCAAGTTCGTGACCAGCCGCCAGATCTGGGACCGCCTGCAAAAGGAACTGCAGCACAACGTGGCCCTGCGCGTGAAGGAAACCGACGAAGAAGGCGTGTTCGAAGTGATGGGCCGGGGCGAACTGCACCTGACCATCCTGCTCGAAAACATGCGCCGTGAAGGCTACGAGCTGGCCGTGTCCAAGCCCCGCGTGGTTTTCAAGGACATCGATGGCGTCAAGCACGAGCCTATCGAGCTGGTGACGGCCGACATCGAAGAAGGCCACCAGGGCGGTGTGATGCAAGCCCTGGGCGAGCGCAAGGGCGAGCTGGTGAACATGGAGTCGGACGGCCGTGGCCGCGTGCGCCTGGAATACCGCATCCCGGCCCGTGGCCTGATCGGTTTCACCAACGAATTCCTGAACCTGACGCGCGGCTCGGGCCTCATCAGCAACATCTTCGACAGCTACGAGCCGCACAAGGGCGACATCGGCGGCCGCAAGAACGGCGTGCTGATCTCGATGGACGACGGTGAAATCTTCACCTACGCCCTGGGCAAGCTGGACGACCGCGGCCGCATGTTCGTGAAGGCCAACGACCCCGTGTACGAAGGCATGATCGTCGGCATCCACAGCCGCGACAACGACCTGGTGGTGAACGCCACGCGCACCAAGCAGCTCACCAACTTCCGCGTGAGCGGCAAGGAAGACGCGATCAAGATCACGCCCCCGATCGACCTCACGCTGGAATACGGTGTGGAGTTCATCGAGGACGACGAACTGGTCGAGATCACGCCCAAGTCCGTGCGCCTGCGCAAGCGCCACCTGACCGAGAACGAGCGCAAGCGCGCTGCCCGGTCTTGATAAGCTCAGCGCTTTCGAAAGGGCCACTGCCGTGCAGTGGCCTTTTTTCCGTCTGAAATCTCCGCAATGTCATGCTGTTGAAACTCACACATTCCCGCGCCGTGCTGCTCATGGTGGCTGTGACCCTGATGTGGTCCATTGCCGGTGTGGTCACTCGGCACCTGGAGCATGCGGCAAGCTTTGAAGTGACCTTCTGGCGCAGTTTCTTCACCTTGCTGGCGCTGCTGGTCATCCTGCCCACGCTGCAGGGCAGGGCGGTGTTCACCTCCATGCGGCACAGCGGTCGCGCGCTGTGGATCTCTGGTGTGTGCTGGAGCGTGATGTTCACCGCCTTCATGGTGGCGCTGGTGCTCATGCCCGTGGCCAATGTGCTGGTCACCATGTCGGTGGGCCCGCTGCTCACGGCCCTGTTTTCGTGGATGTTCATTGGCCACCGCATTGCGCCGCGCACCTGGTCTGCGATCGCGGTGGCGGGCCTGGGCATTGCCTGGATGTATGGTTCGCAAATGGCGGGCCTGCCGCTGGCGGGTACGCTGGTCGCGCTGTGTGTGCCGGTGGCAGCGGCCGTGAACTGGACGGTGGTCCAGCACTCGCAGCGCCATGGCCATGCGGTGGACCTGGTGCCAGCCGTGCTGGTGGGGGCGGTGATCTCGGTGGTGGCCACCTTGCCGCTGGCGTTGCCCTTCCAGGCATCTTTTTACGACCTGGGGCTGCTGGCCCTGCTGGGCGTGGTGCAATTGGCGATTCCCTGCGTGCTGGCGGTGCGCTGCGGCAGGGTGCTCAAGGCGCCCGAAATGGCGCTGCTGGGTTTGCTGGAAGTGATTTTCGGCATCCTGCTGGCATGGCTGGGTGCGGGCGAGAAGCCTGCGCCTGCCGTGCTGACCGGAGGTGCACTGGTCATCGGTGCGCTGGTTTTCAATGAACTGTTGGGTTGGAAGGAACAAAAATGACGGAGACGGTTGTGTCTGAAGTGTTGAGCGAAGTGCGTGGCCAGGTGGGCTTCATCACCCTGAATCGTCCGCGGGCGCTCAATGCCCTGTCGCTGGACATGGTGCGTGACCTCATGGGCATCCTGCTCGCATGGCAGAACGATGCGCGGGTGCTGGCGGTGGCGATTCGCGGCAGCAACAAGGAAGGCCCGTTCGGGGCTTTCTGCGCGGGCGGCGATATCCGCTTTCTGCACCAGGCGGGCAGCCAGGGCAACCCGCTGATCGAGGATTTCTTCACCGAGGAATACGCGCTCAACCACCTGATCCACAACTACGCCAAGCCCTACATTGCTTTCATGGACGGCATCGTGATGGGCGGCGGCATGGGCATCAGCCAGGGTGCTGCGCTGCGCGTGGTGACCGAACGCACCAAGATGGCCATGCCCGAGACGGCGATTGGCCTGTTCCCGGACGTGGGCGGGGGGTACTTTCTGAGCCGCTGCCCCGGCCGTGTGGGCGAGTGGCTGGCCCTCACGGGCGACACCATCGGCGCAGGCGACGCCATTGCCTACCAGCTGGCCGATGGCTGCATGCCCTCAGACCGGCAGGCGGCGGTGTGGGACGCCCTGGCCGCGCAAAGCTTTGCAGATGGCGCTGCCGTCAAGGCCTACGT
>DATLGV010000787.1:0-4869 GCA_035540275.1 Acidovorax sp.
TAGTTAGACAGCACACTGCTGGCGATGAACGCCTGGGCGATGGGCTCCAGCACGATGCCACGGCCCAGTTCCTCGGCCACCACCATCGCGTCGATGGCACCCTGGCCCATGCCGTCGTGCGCTTCGGGCACCGTGAGGGCCGTGAGGCCCAGCTCGGCCAGTTCACCCCAGGCAGTGCGGTCAAAACCGCCAGCGGCAACGGCAGCGCGGCGGCGCTCGAACGTGTAGCCCTTGTCCACCCACTTGCGCACGGCGTCGCGCAGTTGTTCCTGGTCGTCAGAAAAATCGAAATCCATGTTCTTGTCTCCTGGAACTTGGGTTCAGCCGAGCACGGTCTGAGCCACGATGTTGCGTTGGACCTCGTTCGAACCGCCGTAGATGGTGGTCTTGCGCAGGTTGAAGTAGGTGGATGCCAGCGGTGCGTTGGCGGTGACGCCGCCGGGGAAGTTGCCCTGCCAGCCGGCCTCCATGGCCTCTTCGATGAAGGGCATGGCAAAGGGGCCGGCGGCCAGCATCATCAGCTCGGCATAGCGTTGCTGGATCTCGCTGCCCTTGATCTTGAGCAGGCCCGCGATGTCGAGCGAGTTCTTGCCCGACTTCTCGGCCGACAGCACGCGCAGCACCAGCATTTCCAGCGCCACGATGTCAACTTCGAGCAGGGCGATCTGGTCGCGGAAGCGCAGGTCGTCCCACACGCCTTCGGCCCGGGCGATGCGCTTGAGGCGCTCCAGTTCGCGCTTGCTGCGGTTCACGTCGGCGATGTTGGTGCGCTCGTGGGAGAGCAGGTGCTTGGCGTAGGTCCAGCCCTTGTTCTCTTCGCCAATCAGGTTCTCGGCGGGTACTTCGACGTTGTCGAAGAACACTTCGTTCACTTCGCACTCGCCGTCCAGCAGCTTGATGGGGCGCACGGTGACGCCCTTGGATTTCATGTCCAGCAGCAGGAAGGAGATGCCGGTCTGGGGCTTGCCCTCGGTGCTGGTGCGCACCAGGTTGAACATCCAGTCGCCGTGCTGGCCCAGCGTGGTCCAGGTCTTCTGGCCGTTGACGATGTACTTGTCGCCCACGCGTTCGGCGCGGGTCTTGACGCTGGCCAGGTCCGAGCCCGAGCCGGGTTCGCTGTAGCCCTGGCTCCACCAGACTTCGCCGCTGGCGATGCCGGGCAAGAAGCGCTTTTGCTGCTCGGCATTGCCAAACGCCATGATCACCGGGGCCACCATCACCGGGCCGAACGGCACGATGCGGGGCGCGCCCGCCAGAGCACATTCTTCTTCAAACAGGTGCTTTTGCACGGCCGTCCAGCCGGGGCCGCCAAACTCTTTCGGCCAGCCAAAGCCCAGCCAGCCCTTCTTGCCCAGGATCTTGGCCCAGCCCTGCATGTCTTCGCGGGTCAGGCGCAGGGCGTTGTGCACCTTGTGCGAAATTTCCTTGGGCAGGTTGGCGTGAACCCAGGCGCGAATCTCTTCGCGAAACGCCTGTTCTTCGGGGGTAAATGCGAGATCCATCGGTTTGTCTCCAAGTGATCCGCATTTGTAGCACGGTCGTTCGTTTTATTCCTGTCCGGGTGGCGACATTGGACTGAACTCAGGGGAAATCTCAGGGGAAATGCCCAGCTCGGCGCACAGCCGCTGCACGGTGTTGCGCAGGCCCGCCACTTCAGCCTCCAGGGCGTCCACACGGGCCTGCAGGGCGGTGGATGGGCTGGGGCCCGCACCGCCTGCCGGTGCCTGGCTGGCAGGGGTGTCCACCGGCCCGCAGAGCAGGTGCGCCCAGCGCTGCTCGCGGGCGCCAGGCGCGCGGGGCAGCTGCACGACCAGCGGGCCGCCCTTTTCGGCGCTGCGCTCCTGCAGCTCGTCCAGAAACGCCTCGACCGAGGAGATGTCCGCAAACCGGTACCAGCGCTCGGCGTTGATGCGCAACTCGCCGGCCGTCTGCGGCCCGCGCAGCATCAGCAGGCCCAGCAGCACGGCCGATTGCTCGGGCACGCCCACGCCGCGCTGAAAGTTGTGCTCCCAGCGCGTGGTGCGGTTGCCGCTGCTCTCGAACGCCAGCGTCAGCAGCTTGAGCGAATCCAGCGCCTCCTGGGCCTCGGCGTCACTCAGGTTCATCACCGGGTCGCGGCTGGTTTTCTGGTTGCAGCCGGTGACCAGGCCGTTGAGCGACATGGGGTAGCTGTCGGGCACGGTGCGCGCCTTTTCCATCAGGGTGGCAAGCACGCGGGCTTCGTGGGGCGTGAGGGGGCGGGTGACGGGGTCGAAGGGCATGGCTGGGATAATCCGAGGCAAATATGAAGAACATCGTCATTCTGATCTCTGGCGGCGGCTCCAATATGGCCACCATCGTCCGCACCGCCCAGCAGGAGAACTGGGCGCAGCGCTACGGCGCCCGCGTCGCCGCCGTCATCAGCAACAAACCGGATGCTGCAGGGCTGGCTTTTGCGCGCGAGCAGGGCCTTGCTGCCGAGGCGCTGGATCACAAGGCCTTTGCCAGCCGCGAGGCGTTTGATGCCGAGCTGGCCGCCACCATCGACCGCCACCAGCCTGCGCTGGTGGTGCTGGCGGGGTTCATGCGCATTTTGACGCCGGGGTTTGTGGCGCACTACGCTGGGCGGCTCATCAACATCCATCCCTCGTTGCTGCCTGCCTTTGCCGGGCTGCACACGCACCAGCGTGCCATCGATGCGGGCTGCAAGTTTGCGGGTGTGACGGTGCACCAGGTGACGGCCGAGCTGGACGTGGGGCCCATCCTGGACCAGGCCGTGGTGCCCGTGCTGCCGGGCGACACGGCCGAGACGCTGGCGGCCCGGGTGCTGACCCAGGAGCATGTGATTTACCCCCGCGCCGTGCGGGCGCTGATTCAAGCGCTGTAGCTAATACCAGGCAGCAGCGATCATGATTGCTACTAAAAATATAGCTTAAAGCGCCTTTCAGGCAGGCGTTGAAGCCGTTTTTGGTGCCAACTATGTGGGCGCCGTCCCCTCGGCGCATTTCTGGAAGCGGGGCTGCAGCACCCCGTCGATCAGTACCTGCTCCTCGAACATCGCGGCCGGCCGCACCCACAGGCCGCGCTGGCCGTACAGCGCGCGGTACAGCGTCATGGGCTCCAGCGTCTCGCTGTGGCGCACGGTGTCGATCACCTCATAGAGCATGCCCTTGTAGTGGCGGTACAGGCCGGGTGGCGTGCGGATGAGCTCGGGCAGGTCGTCGTCGGTCATGGTGCTGCGGTGGCGTGAGTGGTTAGGATGGCGGCTGAAAAAAATCCAACCAGAGTGAGGGAAGCCCGTGGACCAGGCAGATTTTGTGCACATGGTGCGCATGAGCGAGCATGCCAGCGCCGACAACAGCCGTGCCTACCGCCGCAGTGTGGCTGCGTTTGCAGCGCTGGGCTATGCCTGGGTGCTGGGGTGTCTGGCGCTGGCCGTGGGTATTTTGCTGTGGGTGGTGCCCCAGCTGCTGCAAGGGCGCTTTCGGTTGGCGATGCTGTGGGCCCTGCTGGGTGCTGGCGGTCTGCTGTGGGTGAGCCTGCGTGCGCTGTGGGTGCGGTTTGATGCGCCGGAGGGCGTTGAAATCACTGCGCTGGACGCGCCCGACCTGTTTGAAGCCCTGGCGCGCATCCGCCGCAAGATCAAGGGTCCGCCCATCCACAAGGTCACGTTGACCGACGAGTTCAATGCCAGCATCCAGCAGTTGCCGCGTTACGGCCTGCTGGGGGGCGCGGTCAACCACCTGAGCATTGGCCTGCCGCTGCTGATGGCGCTGGACCGGCCGCGTTTCCTGGCGGTGCTGGCGCACGAGTACGGCCACCTGCGGGGCGACCATGGCCGCTTTGCGGCCTGGATCTACCGCACCCGCCTGTCGTGGATGCGCCTGAACCACAGCCTGGCGGACGACGAGGGGCCGGTGGCCGCCGCCACGCAGCTGTTCATGCGCTGGTACTTTCCGCGGTTCTCTGCCAAGACCTTTGCACTGGCCCGCCAGGATGAATACGAGGCCGACCGCATCGCCGGCAAGCTGCTGGGCCGGGATGTGACGGCTGCGGCCCTGGCCGAGATCGAGATCCGGGGCGCGTGGCTGCAGGCGGAGTTCTGGGGCAACCACTGGTGTGCTGCCGCGGGCAGCCCGTTGCCTGTGGGGCCTTATCGCGGCATGCGCCGCGCCCTGGCCCAGGCCCCCGATGCAGCCTTTGCCAACGATGCCCTGCGCCAGGCGCTCAAGCGCCTGAGCAATCTGGACGATACCCACCCCGGCCTGCGTGACCGCATCGAGGCGCTGGACGCCACGCCCACCCTGCCGGACTGGTCGCGCGGCAACGCGTTGGCCCTGCTGGGCCCGGATGCCAAGCGCTGGGTGGCGCATTTCGACAAGCAGTGGTGCCGCGACAATGCCAGCGAATGGAAGCAGCACCACGCCTGGCTGGGGCGTGTGCGCGCACGCGCCGAGGCATTGGGCGCATCGACGGCCCAGAGCAGTGCCGCCGACCTGGTGGAGCTGGCCCGCCTGAAGCGCCACCTGGACCCGCATGCCGACGTCCGCGCCCTGTACGAGCTGGCCCTGGAGCGCAGCCCCGAATACCCTGCTGCGCTGCGCGGGCTGGTGCCTTGCTTGGCGGACAACGATCGGGAAGGCAAGCTCCAGCTGCTGCACCGCTTGTGGGAGGCCGGCAGCAGCGACCGCTACTGGACCGCGCGCACGGCGCTGGCCGAGCTGGAGACCCCGCGCCTGGGGATGGACCACGATGCGGCCGCCTTCAAGCAGTGGCGCAAGCGGCTGGAGCGCGCGCAAGAATCCGAAGAGCGGGCCTGGGAGGAGCTGTCGGGCACCTCGTTCTTCAGCCAGATCGTGCGGCATGACCTCAGCTCCTTCGAGCTGGCCG
>DATLGV010000788.1:0-4549 GCA_035540275.1 Acidovorax sp.
CTGTGGTGGTGGTTGCTCCAATTTTCATAGCTATCAGCGAATAATTCACGGGCTCTGGAAGCCGGAATCACCGCCAGTCGCCCAGGCGACGATCCGCCCCCTGCTCACCGGTCTACAGTGGCACTCCATGAACACCCTCACCTGCTTTTCTCTCCGCATCACTGACCATGTGGCCCATCTGGTTCTGAACCAACCCGAGGCCATGAACACCATGCACCCCACCTTCTGGCGCGAGCTGGACGCGGTGCTGGCCCAGCTGCACCAGGCGGGCGCGGCGCGGGCGCTGGTCATCAGCAGTACCGGCAAACACTTCAGCGCAGGCATGGCGCTGGAGACCTTTGGCGGCGCGATCACCATGGACGACCAGAGCCCCGAGGGCCGGGCCGCCATCTTCGACCTGCTGACCGACATGCAGGCCACCTTCACCCGCATCGACAACCTGCGCATCCCGGTCATCATGGCCATCCATGGCGGCTGCATCGGCGGCGCGGTGGACATGGTCACGGCGGGCTGCATCCGCTACGCCACGGCCGACGCCTTCTTCTGCATCCAGGAGATCAACATCGGCATGGTGGCCGACGTGGGCACGCTGCAGCGCCTGCCCAAGCTCATCCCGCTGGGCGTGGTCAAGGAGCTGGCCTACACCGGCCGCCGCCTGAGCGCGGCCAAGGCCCTGGACTACGGCCTGGTCAACGAGGTGTTCGACACGCAGGAGGCCATGCTGGCCGCCGCGCTGCAGTGCGCCAAAGAGATCGCATCCAAACCCCCCGTCGCCATCTGGGGCACCAAGCAGGCCGTGAACTACGCGCGCGACCACAGCGTGGAAGACAGCCTGCGCCAGATGGGCTGGCTGCAGGGCGCCATCTGGAGCAACCAGCATGTGCGCGAATCGGTCACGGCCATGAAGCAAAAGCGCACGGGCGATTTTCCGGCACTCACGCCGCTGCAGCGGTTCAGCGAACTGGGCTGACCGGCACCTGGCCGCGCCATGCGGTCCGCATTGTCAGGCGGGTGCGCGCATGCGCCACATCAAAATGTATAGCTGCCCAGTTATACGGCGCTGGCTCTGGCAGGCCCCTTCACTTGAAGTCGCGGTGCAAAGGACTATCATCAAGCCACCCCCGGGGCCTGCCGTCGCCAGCCCCGCCACAAGGATGCTGCCACCATGACGCTGCCCAGCCCTCTGCCCAGCCTGACCCCTCCCACCTACGACGATGTGGCTGCTGCCGCGCACCGGCTCAAGGGCATGGCGCACCGCACGCCCGTGCTGCGCTCCAGCACCGCCGACGAGCGGCTGGGCGCGCAGCTGTTCTTCAAGTGCGAAAACCTGCAGCGCACCGGCGCCTTCAAGTTTCGGGGCGCATTCAACACCCTGGCCCAGTTCACCGACGAGCAGCGCGAGCGCGGCGTGCTGGCCTTCTCGGCCGGCAACCACGCCCAGGCCATCGCACTGTCAGCCCGGCTGCTGGACATGCCCGCCGCCATCGTCATGCCCGAGGACGCACCCGCCTCGAAGATGGCCGCCACGCGCGAGTATGGTGCGCAGGTCGTCACCTACGACCGCTACACCGAAGACCGCGAGGCCATCAGCCGCCGCCTGGCACTGGAGCGCGGCATGACCCTGGTGCCCCCGTTCGACCACCCCCATGTCATCGCGGGCCAGGGCACGGCGGCCCAAGAGTTTTTTGAAGACGTGCCCGACCTGGACTACCTCTTCGTCTGCGTGGGTGGTGGCGGCCTGCTGGCCGGCAGCCTGCTGGCCGCCGAGGCCCTGGCGCCGCAATGCCGGGTGGTAGGAGTGGAGCCCGCAGCGGGCAACGACGGCCAGCAGTCGTTCAAAGCCGGGCATGTGGTGCAGATCCCCACGCCCCACACCATTGCCGACGGCGCACAGACCCAGGCGCTGGGCCAGCTCACCTTCCCCATCATCCAGCGCCTGGCGGACGACATGGTCACCGCCACCGACGAGCAGCTGGTCGAGTCCCTGCGCTTTTTTGCCGAGCGCATGAAGATCGTGGTCGAACCCACGGGCGCCCTCGCTTTTGCGGGGGCAGAGCACGGCAACGTGGACATCCATGGTGCACGCGTCGGCATCCTCATCAGCGGTGGCAATGTCGATTTGTCGCGCCTGGCGAGGTTTCTGGCAGACTAGCCCCACTTTTTTACTGCTTGGTAGAGGTTTTATAGGCATTGGCACAGAACCTCCCAGCCTCCTTTCAGCTTTCAGGTTCCCCATGAGCAACGTCACCGTCATCACCCACCCCCTCGTCCAGCACAAGCTCACGCTGATGCGCAAGAAGGACGCCAGCACCAACAGCTTCCGTCGCCTGCTGGGCGAGCTGTCCACGCTGATGGCGTACGAAGTGACCCGCGACATGCCGCTGCAGGACGTGCAGATCGAAACCCCGCTGGAGACCATGACCGGCAAGATGATCGACGGCAAGAAGCTGGTGCTGGTCTCCATCCTGCGCGCGGGCAATGGGTTTCTGGACGGCATGCTCAACGTGGTGCCGGGCGCCCGCGTGGGCCACATCGGCCTGTACCGCGACCCGGCCACGCTGCAGCCGGTGGAGTACTACTTCAAGATGCCGTCCGAAATGGAAGAACGCGACATCATCGTGGTGGACCCCATGCTCGCCACCGGCAACTCGGCTGCGGCCTGTGTGGACCGCTTGAAGAAGCTCAACCCCCGCTCCATCAAGTTCGTGTGCCTGCTGGCGGCCCCTGAAGGCGTGGCCACGCTGCAGAAGGCGCACCCCGACGTGCCGATCTTCACCGCCGCCATCGACCGCGAGCTGAACGACCACGGCTACATCCTGCCGGGGCTGGGGGATGCAGGCGACCGGATTTTTGGCACCAAATAAGCGCACGCCGGCGCGGCGCATGCACCAGCCACCGCAGGACCAGGGAGTCCGCGGTGGCTTTTTTCTTGGCGCCCCGCTCCCACCGATATTTTTTACCACTTGGTGGCTTTCCTCTGGCAGACTTGCCAGCGGTTTGCCGCAGCAGGGCCAGCCTGTTGGCGTGCTCCTTGCTATACCCAGGCAACCCCATCCCTTGTTCGTTTGTCTGAAGGAACCCCACCATGACCACACGCCGCATCTTCACCGGACGCCTGCTCTGCACTTCCATGGCCCTCTCGGCTGCGATGGCGATGGCGCCCTCGCTGGCCCTGGCGCAGTCCAAGCTCAAGGTCGCGGCGATCTACACAGTGCCTTTTGAGCAGCAATGGGTCAGCCGCATCCACAAGGCCCTGAAGGCCGCCGAGGCACGCGGCGAGATCGAATACAAGGCCAGCGAGAACGTGAGCAACGCCGACTACGAGCGCGTGATGCGCGAGTACGCCACCGGCGGCAACCAGCTCATCCTGGGCGAGGCCTTTGCCGTCGAGGCCGCGGCGCGCAAGGTGGCCAAGGACTTCCCCAAGACCTCCTTCCTGCTGGGCTCGTCGGGCAAGCCGCAGGCGCCCAACTTCAGCGTGTTCGACAACTACATCCAGGAGCCTGCCTACCTGAGCGGCATGGTCGCGGGCGGCATGACCAAGTCCAACAAGATCGGCATGGTGGGCGGCTTCCCCATCCCTGAGGTCAACCGCCTGATGCACGCCTTCATGGCGGGCGCCAAGGAGACCAACCCCAAGGTCGAGTTCACCATCACCTTCATCAACAGCTGGTTTGACCCGCCCAAGGCCAAGGAAGCCACCTTCGCCATGATCGACAAGGGCGCCGACGTGCTGTACGCCGAGCGCTTCGGCGTGAGCGATGCGGCCAAGGAAAAGGGCAAGCTCGCCATCGGCAACGTGATCGACACCCAGCCGCAGTACCCCGACACCGTGGTCGCCTCGGCCATCTGGCACATGGAGCCCAGCATCGACCGCGCCCTCAAGCTGGTGAAGGAAGGCAAGTTCACCGCCGAGGACTACGGCCCGTATTCGATGATGAAGCACAAGGGCTCCGAACTGTCGGCCCTGGGCACGTTCGAGAAGAAGGTGCCGGCCGACATCGTCGCCAAGGTCAAGGCCAAGGAAGCCGACATCCTGGCGGGCAAGTTCACCGTGAAGGTGGACGATAGCCAGCCCAAGTCCACGGCCAAGTGATGGCGGGCAAGTGATGGCGGCAGAGGCCGCGCCCGTCCTGCGCCTGTCGGGCATCACCAAGCGCTTTGGCAAGCTGGTCGCCAATGACGGCATCAGCCTCACGCTGGCCCGCGGCGAGGTGCTGGCCCTGCTGGGCGAAAACGGCGCGGGCAAGTCCACGCTGATGTCCATCCTGTTCGGGCACTACGTGGCCGATGAAGGCAGCATCGAAGTCTTCGGCCAGCCCCTGCCCCCCGGCCAGCCGCGTGCGGCGCTGGCGGCCGGCATTGGCATGGTGCACCAGCACTTCACGCTGGCCGACAACCTCACGGTGCTGGACAACGTGCTGCTAGGCAGCGAGCCGCTGTGGCAGCCCTTCTCGCGCCGCAGCGAGGCACGGGCCAGGCTGCTGGCCGTGTCGCAGCAGTTTGGGCTGCCCGTCAGCCCGGATGCCCGTGTGGGCAGCCTCTAGGT